>CAKUSI010000118.1 GCA_934678955.1 uncultured Austwickia sp.
TAGGAGTCGCCGTCGGCGTACCCTTCGGGATCGAGCGTCTCCCGCATCAGCCCGGTGAGCGCGGCGAGCTGCTCGACGATCGTCCGGTGGACGAGGATGCGCAGACCCCGGGCGCTGTGCGCCCGATGTTCGAGGGGGCGGCGATAGACCACGACGCGCGCGGGCCGATCCTCCGTGGCCTCGACGGCGGCCGCCAGTGGCACCTGGTTGCCGCTCCAGGCGGTCGGCAGGTGGGGCACTTCCTCGATGCCCAGCTCGACCCCGGTGAGGGCTTGGGGGCAATGGCGGGAGATGCGGGCGGCAGAGGCTGCGACCGCCTCGGTGAACATCATTTCCCGGCTGCGGGTGCGATTCAGTCGCGCGGTGGGTCCGAGATCGTTGGGGAGGGCGAGCGGGCCGCGCAGGCCCCTGCTGTGGCGATCCCGTCGGCGAGAGCGGCTCATCGTCCCGCTCCGGGATCGAACTCGGGTTCGATGCCGCCGCCCTGCTGCCGCTCGGGCACCGAGAGAGGCGAGGTCGCCAGTCCACCCACGGGGTCGGCCGCCGAGGACACCGCCACACCGGCCCAGAGGCGGCTGCCTTCGGGCGCGTCGAGGCGGACCGAGGCGATCTCGGCCATGGCTTCCAGTCGCCATCCGGCGGTCGATCCCGGCGGCACGACCAGTTCGGTCGCAGCGACCTCGCGGCCGTTGACTCCATTGGCGGTCAGAGGCACGACGACCTCAGCGTCGCCGCCGTTGGTGACCAACACGTCACCGGTCACGCCGGGAGCCGCGGCCAGGGCAGCGATCCCGATCCCACTCACATTTACCGAGGCAGGCTGGATCGCGATATCGACATCGGGGCCGTTCTCGGCGCTGCGGGCGACGGCCGCCGCGACCAGGGGCTGGTCGGCCACGATCCGGACCGCGCCGGGAGCGCCGTCGAGACCTGCGGTGAGGGATACGGCGGCCGTGGACTCGGCATTGAGGTCGATGCTCGCCGCGTCGGCGGGCGCAAAGGTGCCCTGCGGCCCCAGCACCTCGACCGTCGCGGTCGTACGCCGCTTGTTCGGGTTGGACACCACGAGCGTGCGAGGCCCGGGGCCGCCGGGAATGCCCGGCACCACCTGGGTCTCGGCCGGGGCGGTCGACGACACCTGCCAGTCGGTGCCGGTCGGCTGGACGCCGGCCGACACGTGCTGGCGCACGACAGCGGCGACTCGGCCGCGGTTGGCGCGCACTTCGACGCCGACCGGGTCGGGCCGGGTGAAGAGCGTTTCCAGCGCCACCGTGCGCACCGAACGCGCCGGCACGGCGATGCCGCGGGTGCCGGCTGCCGTCTGGACACCGTTCGGGCCGAACAGCACGAGGTCGACCTCGGCCTGGCCCTCGTCGGGGTTGATCAGCACCACTTCGCTGCGCAGACCCTGGAGCGGATCATCGGGGTTGGAGACCAGGCCGGTGAACCAAAGGGAGGTCGCAGGAGTGCCGCAGCGGGCCAGCCCGAGACCGCGGCTCGGCCCGGCGGCCTCCCGGGCGAACGCCGACGCGGCAGAGGCCTGGTTCTGGCGTCCCTCCGCGACCATCAGCATCGGACCCGCGTTGTCGGTGAGCACGCTGCCCGTCCCTGTCGGGATGGTTCGCAGGCTCTCCTGCCCCACTTCCCGGACTCCGAGCGAACCCCACGCCGTCGTGGAAGCGACCGAGATCGTAGGGGCGGCAGGACAGATCGTGACGGTTCGGCCGTCCGGGTCGACGGGTCGCGCGGCAGCCGGTTCGCGCGTCGGCAGGAGCGATCCCCCGATCGTCAGGCCGGTGACCAACACGATCAGTCCGAGCACTGTGACGAGGCGCAACAGGGTCCGGCTCATCGCTCTTCCTCCACTCGTGGCAGGACCTGGGTCGGCTGGGTGGGCGGGCCCTCGGACAGGCCCGAGGGAGTCGATGATCCTGCAGTCCGCCGCGCCCTGCTCGTGACCGCACGCGTGCCGACTTCCTCGCGGCGCTTCCGGTCGCCGGCCAGGGACGGCGCGGCCAGCACGAGCGCGACGATCACGAGAAGGAGTTGGGCCAGAGCCAGCCAATCCTGCAGGGAGGCGCGCAGGCCGACCTCGAGCGTCCCGGCCTGCGGCGGCAGCTCGATCATCGTACGGTCGGCCGCGGTCGTGACCGGCAGTCGCGAACCGTTGAACGTGATGCGCCAGCGGGAATCAGTGGGCTCATGCAGGATCAGGGTGCGGCTGTGATCGGCCGCGGGCAGGTCCACACGCGCTTCACCCCCCGGACGGGAGGCGACCGCGACGGGCTCCTCTCCGCCGACGATCACATAACGCGCCACGGTCTGTGGCACCGCCCAGACGACCTGGTCCCCCAGGACCGCCTCGGCACCGAGACCCGGCGTGTTGTTGATGCGGGCCCGCTGTTCCTCCGTTGCACCGCGCACCCAGATATGGCTGACCGCCAGGCTGGCCAGGTCTTCGGCGACCCGCTCGTCACCGGCCCCCGAGGCCAGTCGCGCCACCATGTTGGTCGTGCGATGCTGCATGGTGCCGGAGCCACCGAACGCCAGGCCGCGGTCGGCGTCACCCAGTCGGTTCTGGTCATCCGACACCAGGGACCAACGGGGATTGGGATTGTCAGCGCCCTGATATTCGAGCACGAGCGTCCGGGTGCGGACATCGGCCTTCATGACGTTGCGGATGAACGGGGGCAGCTCGTTCACCTCCGTACGCCGCAGCGGTCCGGTCGCGCCGGCCAGCCCCCACCACACCACGCCCGCCAGCACGGCCACGATGGTGGCCAAGGTCGTCGCGATCACGCCGAGATGGGCGGGACCGAACGCACGCCGGGTCAGGGCTTCGGGGACCTTCGAGAATCCGATGGCCGCAGCGAGGATCAACGCGCCGAAGCCCACCATCAGCAGGGCCACCGCATCGGGCCGCACCCGCGTCCCCTGGGGGAGAACCGTGGCCAGTTCGTGCGACACCAGCATCGCCAGCGCGAACGCTCCGAGCGCCGTCAGCCAGGCAGCGCGCATGCCGACGGATTCGGGCCGGATCAGCGCCCCCAGCAGGCCGAGCGCCCAGATGACAGCGAACAGGGCGATGCCGAGCCAGAGCGGGGGGAGGCCCGGGCCGGGCGTACGCCCCAGCAGGAGCGCCCACGACTCCCCCGTCGCGACACCGCGCAGGCCGGCATCCGGGCCGACGAGCAATCGCGACCAGCTGTTGACGAGGCTCGGCAACCACGGCGCGAGCAGGACGACAGGGATGCCGACAGCGACCCCGAGGCGGGCCAGCCGGTCGCGACGACGCAGGTAGACGATCACCCCGACCACGGCCGCGACGAACACGAGCGCGCTGAGCACGGGCGCGAACGCCAGGATGATCGCGAGCAGCAGCCCGGTCGACCAGGCGCTGCGCCACGACTCGGGCCCACTGGTGCGGCGCAGGACGAGGGCGCGCACGGAGACCCCGAGCAGGGGCAACAGCAGAGCCACAATGGCCACTTCGAGCAGCCCCCGGTTCACCGCCCCGAGCAGGACGGGCACGAGGGCATAGAGAACCGCGGCACCGAGGCGTACGCGCGCGTCCTCGACAACGCGACGCAGGAGGGTCATGGCAGCGAGGATCGCCAGGGGTACGCCAGCCAGGAGCACGACGCCCACGAACCAGTCGGGCTGGCCGAAGGTGAGCGTCGATCCGAGGGCCGTCCAGCCCAGCCAGGGCGGGGGCGCCATGCCGGGGGCACCGATGATGGGGTCCAGATAGGCTCCGAAAGCTGCGCCGAGCGTCGATCGGGCGGGCAGCAGGACTTCGGAGCTGAGCGTTCCGGGACGGATGAAGGCGCGCCCGGCGATCAGGGCGACCAGCCCGGTGAGCACGAGGCTCAGCAGCAAGGGATTGGCCAGCCAGTGTCGCTCGGGGCGGTCGGAGGCCGAGGCGAATTCGTCCCCGGTCAGCTCGTCGAGACTCAGGTCGGCGTCGTGTCCGAATGTCCGCTGCCACCGGTCGGAGAAGACAGAGACGAGTGCATCCCCCGCCACTGCCAGGCTCGACCACCACCTCGGCCGCAGCGCGGCCACGCGAGCCGCCGCCTCGTCAGAGACCGGTCGATGGACTCGCTTGCGGAGCGTCGTGACCGGTCCGCGCCGGAGGAAGGCCCGCATCGCCCGCAGCTCGGACATCGACCGATCGGGCGCCTTGGCCAGCAGGAACCCCAGAGCCCTCAGCAGGCAGCCCCAGATCAGGCGAAGACTGGCAAAGGGACCTTTGTGGGCAGCCACGGTGCGCATGCCGAGCAGGCGGTCGGTGGCGGCCGGGTCCGCGCCGATGAGCTGACTGCGCCGCAAACCGCTGCGGCCGGCCTGGCGGTGCACGATCACGGCCTCGGGGCAGGTGCGCACGCGATGACCCGCCGCGGTGGCCCGCCAACCGAATTCGACGCCGTCGCGGAAGACCGGGAGCTCCGGGGCGAAGCCATCGAGGGCCTCGAACACCGAACGCTTCACGAGCATGCCGCACGTGCTGACGGCGAGGGTGTCGGTGGAGCTGTGCTGGTTCTGGTCGATCTCGCCCGGTGAGAGACCGAGCTCGCGCCGCGCCGTGTCGGAGATCGTCACGCCGAGCTCGCTGAGGCGCCGGGGGCCATCGCCGCGCCCGGGCTGGAGCAGTTTGGGACCGATGACATCGGCATCGGGGTGGGCGACCGCACATTCGAGCAGCTTCTGCAGCGCATCCGGCGCCACGACCGCATCGTCGTGGAGCAGCCAGAGCCATTCATCCCCGGTGTCGGGAGGCGGGGCTGCCGACAGTGCCTTGGTGACCGCCACACCGAAACTGTCCTTGCGGGAGGCCGACACGCCGAGGTCGAAGATCCCGAAGTTCTTCAGCAGCTCGAGGCTCTCGTCGGCGGATCCGGTGTCGACGGCGATGAGCCGGTTCGGGCGGTGGGCGAGCTGATCCAGAGCGTCGAGGGTCTGGGGCAACCAACCAGCCGCGTTGTGATTGACGAGGATGGCGGTCACCAGGAGATGACCCACCGGCACCTGCTCGGATTCGCGAGGCTCCCTGATCCAGTCCCAGGCCTCATCGGCCACGATCTGCGTCGGCCGTGGCCGTGCCGGCATCGGGGCTCCGTCAACTTCGCCCATGAGCGTGCTCTATCCCTCTCCGCCGACATCTCGGACTGCGCGCCCGCCGGCCGGAGAACGGCTGAGGGGGCGTGCAACGCCCCCTCATGTTAGCCATCCGACGTCAGACTGCCCGCTTCTTCAGTTTGCGGCGCTCCCGCTCGCTGAGTCCGCCCCAGATCCCGAAGCGCTCGTCGTGGGCCAGCGCATAGTCGAGGCACTCGCTGCGCACCTCGCACGACGTGCAGACCTTCTTGGCCTCACGTGTGGACCCACCCTTTTCCGGAAAGAAGGCCTCGGGATCGGTCTGAGCGCAGAGTGCGCGCTCCTGCCAACCGAGGCCGTCGTCTTCTTCGTCGCTGGTCACCACTGTCAGCAGTTCATACATCGCCCCTCCTCGCCCGAACCGTGGTATGGGTCGAGAAGGGCGATGCCGCCATCGTCCCGACCGAATAACGATGGTGGAATTACATCCATGTGGTTACCACTAAGTCAAGCCAAAATTGTCAGATGATCGGAATAGAATGCTGCGGGGCGGGATTTGCCCGATTCCCCCGGGGCTATGAGGGATCCTGACCGGAAGACCGGTCCAGCGGAGTCCAGCGAGGGGGTTCCCGCCGACCCTCGGACGTGATACTGGACGCCTCCGGGGCCGGGGCCGGGGCCGGGGCCGACGAACCATATTGCTGAGCCAGAGCCTGCGGACCGAATCGTTCGGGCGGTCGCGGCTGGTGAACCGGCTGCTGCGCCCCCGGCATCGCTATTTCGCCGGCCGACCCACCGCCCGGTCGGCCCGAGGGCCCCACAGGCAGGGCCCCGGCGGCCGGCGCGGCGGTCGTGTTCCACCCACCCCGCTCCCCCGGTCGGCCCCAGTTCTGGGCCGCGGCCCCCGAGGCGGCCGCACCGGCGGTCTGCCAGTGAGCACCGGCGGCCTGATCGGGTTTCCAGACCGGGGCCTCCCCGACCGGCTCGACCTCGGCGGCTGGGAGAGCCGCGCGCTCGACCGCGGGCTGGGGGGCGCCGAGCAGGCGTACCAACACGCCGATCGAGACGATCGGCAGCACGATCGCCGCGAGGAGCTGCACGATCTCGGTCGCGACGCCCAGACCGTCGACGAGCTGCAGCACTGTCGAGGCCCGGAAGGCCCAGAAGCCGAGCTGCGCGAGCAGGCTGAGGGTGGCCACGACCAGAGCGATCACGGTCAGCGCCCGCCCGGCCTTCGCCCACAGCACCGCGGTCCCGACGACCGCCGCCAGCGCAACGGCGAGCCACGCCGGATAGGTGGTCACCCGGATGGCGAGGGCGGCTCCGTCGACGCCGGCGTCCGCTCCGGCGGCGCGCACGAACAGGAGCGCGCCGTGCACGGTCGTGAGCACGAGCGTGACGATCACTCCGATCGCCAGCGCCACGGTCAGTCGCTTCCAGACGGTCATCGTCATGGTGGGGCTCCTCGCAGACGGGTCTCGAAGTCAGGCTAGCGATCCGGCACGGATTCGGGCACACTCACCGGCCTGACACACTGGCCCGGTGAATCCTCGACGTATCGCAGTCCTCGCCGGCGGGGTCGGCGGCTCCCGTTTCGTGCGCGGCGTCCGCGCGGCCTATCCCGAGGCCCGCATCGACGTGGTCGTGAACACCGCCGATGACGTGACCCTGCACGGCCTGCGTATCTGTCCCGATATCGACACGATGCTCTATTCCCTCGGTGACGGCATCGATCCCGAGAAGGGCTGGGGTCGCGCCGACGAGACCTGGTCGATCATGGATGAGCTGAAGACCTACCGGGTCGAGCCGACCTGGTTCGCCCTCGGTGACCGCGATATCGCGACCCACCTGGTCCGGACCCAGTTGGTGGCGGCCGGCGCCTCACCGACCGAGATCACGGCCGCGCTCGCGACGCGCTGGATCACCGATCCGGGCCTGCACGTGCTGCCCATGACCGATGGCCGCGTCGAGACCCACATCCTCATCGCCGACCCGGATGCCCCGTCGGGGCAGCGGGCGGTGCACTTCCAGGAATTCTGGGTACGCCTGCATGCCGAGCCCGAGGTCCTCGACGTCGTCCAGGTCGGGATCGACGACGCCACCGCCACGCCGGAGGTGTCCGAGGCCCTCACAGCCGCCGATCTCGTGCTGGTCGGGCCGTCCAACCCGGTGGTGTCGATCGGCCCGATTCTCGCGACCCGAGGGGTACGCCCGGCTCTGCGCGCGACTCCGGCCCGCGTCATCGGGTTCTCCGGCATCCTCGGGGGCTCCCCCGTGCTCGGGATGGCGCATCGCCTGCTGCCAGCGATCGGGGTGGAGGTCACTGCGGGGGCGGTGGGTCGGCACTATGGCTCGCGCCGTTCCCCCGGCGGCATCCTCGATGCCTGGGTCGTCGACACGCGTGACGCGGCCGAGGTTGCGGGAGTCGAGCGCGCGGGCCTGCCGACGCTCGCGGTGCCTCTGCTGATGACGTCCCCCGCAGCGACGGCCGAGTTCATCCGTGCGGGCGTGGAGTTCGCGTCGTGAGCGACACGATCGAAATCTTCGCCCCCACGGGCATCCCCGAAGTCACTCCGGGTGCGGACCTGGCCGTGCTGATCCTGGCTGCGGTCGAGGCGCACCCGGACGGCCCCCTGCGCGACGGCGACATCCTCGTCGTCACCTCCAAGGTCGTCTCGAAGGCCGAGGGACGGATGATCGAGGCAGTCGACCGGCAGGCCGCCCGCGCCGCCGAATCCCGCCGCATCGTGGCGCGCCGCGGCGACACGGTGATCGTCGAACACCGGCTGGGTCTCGTCCATGCGGCGGCCGGCATCGACACGTCGAATGTGGCACCGGGCTCGGCTTTGCTGCTCCCCCTCGACCCCGATGCCTCGGCGCGGGCGATCCGCAGCCGGCTGGCCGACGCGACGGGGCTGCGACTCGGCGTACTCATCTCGGACACCGCCGGCCGCGCCTGGCGCACCGGGCAGACCGACCTGGCCATCGGGTTGGCGGGGGTCGTGGCGGTCGATTCGCACATCGGGCGCACCGACCCGTTCGGCAATGACCTGCGGGTGACCGAGATCGCGGTGGCCGACGAGCTGGCCGCCGCGGCCGACCTGGCCAAGACCAAGCTCGGCGGCCGACCGGTGGCCGTGGTGCGGGGGTTGGCGCAGCTGGTGACGGACGAGGACGGCGCGTCCGGCTCTCTGTTGCGCGACGAGGCCAGGGACTTCTTCCGGCTGGGGCGGCGCGAGTCCGTGCTGGACGCGATCCTGAAGGCGACGGGTCAGTCGGAGCGCTATTCGGACGTGGTCGAGCTCGATGGTGACGCGCTCGTGGCTGCCGTCACCGCCGACGCAGGCGAGGCGGACCACGACTGGATTCGCCGGCTGCTCACGATGGTCGCGTGAGACTCAGGCGTACGCCGACCCGAGCTTCTCGGATGCCTTGCCGACGAGTTCCTTGATGCGTTCGGCCTGATCGACCGGGCAGACGAGGGTGACGTTGCCGCTGCGCACGACGATGGTGTCGGTCATGCCCAGAACGGCGATCACCGAACCGTCATCGGTCTTGTTGATAACCAGGTTGTCGCGCGCATCGAGCAGCAGCGACTGGCCCTCGACGGCGTTGCCGTCGGCATCGCGCGTCAGGTGTTCGGCGAGCGACGGGAAACCGCCGACGTCATGCCAGGTGATGGGCAACCGGACAGCAACGACATGCGTGCCCTCGGTGCCGCGGCCCTGGGAGGCGGGCTCCATGATCGCGTAGTCGACCGAGATGCGGGGCAGGGTCGGGAAGATCTCGTCGAGCTTCTCGGGCTCGGCAGCCAGCTCCAGAACGCCCGCGTGGCACTCGGGCACGAGCACCTCGAGCTGGGCGAGAAGCGTGGTCGCGCGCCAGACGAACATGCCGGCGTTCCACCAGTATTCGCCCGAGGAGACATAGCCCTCGGCCGTGGCGCGGTCGGGCTTTTCCTTGAACTCGAGGACCTCGAACACCTCGGGGTGTCCTTCGACACCGGCCCCGCGGTGGAGATAGCCATAGCCCGTGTGGGGCGTGTTGGGGACCACGCCGAAGGTGACGAGCGCCGTGGCGTCGGCCTCGGCCACCTCGAAGCCGGTGCGCAGGGCATCCTGGAATGCCTCGACCGGCTGCATGATCTGGTCGGCGGTCACCATGGCGACGACAGCGTCGGGGTCCTGCGCGGCCAGGACGGCGGCGGGCCAGGCGACGGCGTTGAGCGAGTCCCGACCCACCGGCTCACCGAGGATGTTGGCCTCCGGGAGCTCGGGCAATTCAGCGCGCACGGTGTCGGCATAGGCAGCGCCTGTGCACACCCAGACGTGGTCGGCTCCGACCACATCGACCACTCGGTCGAAGGCCATCCGCAGCAGGCTGGCATCGCCCACCAGGTGGAGCATCTGCTTGGGGGTGCCCTGTCGCGACAACGGCCAGAGTCGCTTGCCGGACCCGCCGGCCATGATGACCACGTAACGCATGCGGCTCACCCTAGCCATGTCCGGGCCGCCTATGCTGACGGCGTGCTGCTCCATGAACACCTCCTTGACCGGGCGGCCCGCGATGGCTCGATGCCCTTCCTGACGCACTATCGGGCCGAGGATCGGACCGAGCTGTCGGTCCGGTCATTCGCCAACTGGGTTGCCAAGACCGCCAACCTGCTGACCGACGAACTGGGCCTGGATCCCGGTGACCGGGTGGAGCTGCGGGTTGCGATCGACCACCCCGGCCATTGGATGACGCTCGTCTGGGTCATGGCGACCTGGCAGGCCGGGCTGACAGTGACAGATTCGGACGGTGACGTCGTGGTCGCGGGGCCCGAACCCACGGGCGCGCCGGCCGGCCCTGCGCTGGCGTGTTCGCTGCATGCGCTCGGCCTGGGGTTGCGGGGGTTGCCCGAGGGCTGGTCCGACTTCTCCACACTTGCGCTCGCCCAGCCCGATGCCTGGTTCGGCTCGGGACCGGACTCCCCGGACGACCCGGCCTGGGACGTGGCCGGGCGTACGCTGTCGTTCGCGCAACTCACCGCGGAGGCACCCGAATCCCGGCGCATTCTCCTCCGCGACCCCGGAGACGCATGGACCGCAGCGCAGGCGTGTCTCATCGGGCCGGTGTTGGGCGGGGGTTCGAGCGTGATCGCGTGTGACGTGTCCGACACTGCTTTGGCGCGGATCGCCGAAAGCGAGAGAGTGGACGCGTGACGATTCTTCCCACCTGGCCGGAGGGCACCTGGCCGGCAGTGTCCTTCGTGATGCCGGTCCTCAACGA
>CAKUSI010000119.1 GCA_934678955.1 uncultured Austwickia sp.
ACGCGAACCCGCAGGTCCCCGCCGCCACCACCCGCCCATGGGCGGCAACCGTACGCATTCCCCCCAGGAAACCCGCGCCAGGTCCCGCCCGTGGGCGGCAACCGTACGCATTCCCCCAGGAAACCCGCCGCCACCTCCCGCCCATGGGCGGCAACCGTACGCATTCCCCCAGGAAACCCGCGCCACCTGCCGCCCACGGGCGGGAACCGTACGCGAACCCGCAGGTCCCCGCCGCCACCTCCCGCCCGTGGGCGGCAACCGTACGCATTCCCCCAGGAAATCCGCGCCAGGTCCTGCCCGTGGGCGGGAACCGTACGCGAACCCGCAGGTCCCCGCCGCCACCACCCGCCCATGGGCGGCAACCGTACGAGGGCTCAGGCGGCGCCGCGAACGTCGTTCTCGTATGCGATCACCGCAGGGAAGAGCACGTTGTTCTCCTTGTGGATGTGCTCGTGCAGGTCGGCCTCCATCTCCTCCAGTCCGGACAGCATGGCCTGGTATGAGGCGCAGCCGTCCTCCGGCATCGCGTAATCGCGCGTCGTCTCCCGCATCCGTCGCAGGAGGTCACCGGCCACGTCGTGCTCGGCGAGCATCTGCGCGATCGGGTTGGCGAGTCGGAATCCGCCCAGGGTGTTCGGATCGCCCTCGGTCAGCGTGAGCACGCCGGGGAAGAGGATGCGCTCCTCCTTGGTCAGGTGTGCCGCCAGGTCCTCGGAGAGCAGTCCGTAGTCGGCGCGGACCTGCGCGAGTTCCGGGTGCCGCTCGCCGTGCACCTCGGCCACCTTCTCGACGAGCATCCCGAGGCGGGGCAGCTCGCGCCACATGTAGGTGTGGTGCTGCTCGACGATATGGCGCGCCAGCTCGGCGAGCGAGAGCGCCTGCCATTCCGGCGCCGGGCCACGGTCCGGCAGGTCCAGCGCCTCGGCGACCTGCTGGGTATCGAGCCCCTTGGCCGAACACGCCTCGGACAAGGTGGCCTGCCCGCCGCAGCAGTAGTCGAGACCGAACTCGTCCAACACGCGGCTTCGACGGGGATCCTCGGTGACGAGGTCACCGAGCGTGGTGGTGGGCGCGATCGTCATGCGCTCGTTCCTTTCGGGTCGCGGGTCGCCGGCGGCGACTCCAGTCGATGTCTCACAGTGCGTGGATCGGGAAAAACTCAGGTATGACGGTTGTCAAGTTATTCAGGCATGCGAAGCCGGGACGCGGGCCGGCATGTGCGCGGCCCCTTCGCGCCAGGCCATCGCGGACGTCGCGCCGAGCGTGGCCAGGAGCACTTCCCGCGCCGCACTCCACGCCTCGTGCAGGGGGCAGCTGTGATCGGGGTGGCATGGTCGGTCCTCGACCACGCAATCGCCCGTGGCCGTGGGGCCGTCCACGGCCTCGATGATCTCCAGCACGCTCAGGTCGGCGACGTCGTCCGCCAGGGTGTAGCCGCCGGTCGGGCCAGGCACCGAGCGCACCCAGCCCGCCTTCACCAGCGGCGTGACCACCTGGGCGACGAAACCGGTCGTCGTCCCCAGGATCTCGGCAAGCTCGAGCGCCTTGAGCCGACGCGGGACGCCCTGCTCCCCATGCTCTGCGAGTGCGCCGATGGTCAGGACGGCCAACTCGGCTCGGCGGGTAACTTCAAGTCTCACACTAATAGATTAAACGATTCTGGGCGGACTGTCCATACGAATAACCGGACCCCGCACGAACGACCAGCCGCAACTGGTAATTGACATATCACTGAATGCGCGTATAGTGGTGAGACTCCCCTGCGTGAGGAAAGGACGATGACGCGTGACCGGTGCGGATGCCTCCCCCTGGCTGGACGACGAGCAGCAGCGCGTCTGGCGGCAGTGGCTGGACGTGACGGCGCGCCTCCCGCTCGCGCTGAACCGCCAGCTCCAGAGCGACAGCGGCCTATCCCTGCAGGACTTCTCCGTGCTCGTCTCGCTGAGCGAAGCACCTGAGGAGCAGTTGCGCGTCGCCGCGCTCGCCGACGTGTTGCAGTGGGAGCGGAGCAGGCTCAGCCACCACCTCGGCCGCATGGAACGACGCGGGCTGATCCGACGCAGGGAGTGCCCCGAGGACGGCCGCGGCGCGTTCGTGGCGTTGGAGGAGCCGGGACGCCAGGGGCTTGCGGAGGCGGCACCAGGACATGCCCGGTGCGTCAGGCACCTCCTCTTCGGCGGCCTGGACCCCGCCGGTCTGCGCGCCCTCGACGATCTAACCCGGGGAGTCCTCGGACGCCTCGCGGACTACGAGACCAGCAGCAGCTAGCCGGCCGCCGCGCCGCCGAATCCGCGGCGACCGAGCGCGAATCCGTCTCGTGAGACGCCGTGACGGGCCAATTCCCTTGAAGCCCTATCGTGGCCGCATGAAGATCGCGGTGGTCGGGTTGGGGTACGTGGGCCTCGCCAACGCGGTGATCCTGGCGCAGCATCACGACGTGGTGGGGCTCGACCTCGATGAAGGGCGCGTCGCCAGCGTCAACGACCGCCGCAGCCCGCTCGTCGACCCCGAGCTGGAGGACTATCTGGCCACCCGGCCGCTGCGTCTGCGCGCGACCACCGACGCCTCCGACGCATTGGGGGACGCCGACTGGGTCATCGTGGCGACGCCCACCAACTACGACGAGCGCGCCAACTTCTTCGACACCAGCTCCGTCGACGCGGTGCTGGCCCAGGTGGCGAAGCTGCGGCCGGAGGCGGCGGTCGCGATCAAGTCCACGATCCCGGTCGGCTACACGGCGGGCGCGCGGCAGCGTCACCCGGACGTGGAGATCCTCTTCTCCCCCGAGTTCTTGCGCGAGGGCCAGGCCCTCTACGACAACCTGCACCCCTCCCGGATCGTCGTCGGCGGGCCCGGAGCGCGCGCGCAGCAGTTCGCGGACCTGCTCCGCGCCGGGTCGCTCGACCCCGAGACACCGGTCCTCATGACCGGCGCGACGGAGGCCGAGGCGATCAAGCTGTTCGCGAACACGTATCTCGCCATGCGGGTTTCGTACTTCAACGAACTCGATACGTATGCCGCCACGCACGGCCTGGACACGCGACAGATCATCGCCGGGGTCGGCCTCGACCCCCGGATCGGGGACCACTACAACAACCCGTCGTTCGGCTACGGCGGCTACTGCCTGCCGAAGGACACCAAGCAGTTGCTCGCCAACTACGACCAGGTCCCGCAGACCCTCATCCAGGCCATCGTCGATTCCAACACGACCCGCAAGGACTTCGTCGCGAACGACATCCTGGCCCGTAGCCCGCGTACCGTCGGGGTGTTCCGGCTCGCGATGAAGGCGGGTTCGGACAACTTCCGGTCCTCCTCGATCCAGGGGATCATGAAGCGGATCAAGGCCAAGGGCGTCCCGGTCATCGTGTATGAGCCCAGCCTGAGCCAGCCCACGTTCTTCCGCTCCGAGGTGGTGCGAGACCTGGCCGACTTCAAGGCCCGCGCCGACGTGATCATCGCCAACCGGCACAGCGAGGAGTTGGCCGACGTCGAGGCGAAGGTCTACACCCGGGACCTCTTCGGCAGCGACTGAACGCTCATCCCACCCGGCGGATCGCCGGCTCGTCGGGGTGGACGGGATCCTCCGGGTGCGCGAGGTCGCCGGCGCCCGGCCGCCCGGAGGCGCTGAGCGCCACCGCCGCGACGACCACGAGCCCGGCGCCGGCCAGGGCCAGCGGGGCCAGGCGCTCGCCGAAGAGGGCGGCGGCGAGGCTCGCGGCCACCACGGGTTCGAGGGAGGCGATCACGCTGGCGCGGGTCGCCGACAGGTGCCGCAACCCGGCGGCGTGTGCGGTGTACGCCAGGTACGTACACGCCACCGCCAGCCCGACCAGGTTCGCCCAGGCCCACGGGGTATGCCGCACCACATCCGTGAGGCCCTTGCCCTCCAGCCCGACGATGACCGGGAGCAGCGCCAGCGCCCCGACGGGCATCATGACGGAGAAAAGGGCGCAGGGGTCATACCGGTTGTAGAAGCGGCGGCCGTAGAGGTAATAGAGGGCGTACGTGAACCCCGAGGCGATCCCGGCCCCGAGCGCGAGAGGCGTCGGGTGCACGCCCTGCCCGCCGCCCAGGCTGATCAGCGCGATCCCGCCGACCGACCCTGCGACCCCGCAGGCCTCCACCCGTCCCAGCTTCTCGCGCAACACGGCCCAGCCGAGCACGGCCACGAACGCCGGCGCGGTATAGAGGAGGACGCTCGCGAGGCTCGCCCCGCCCTCGCGCACGGCTACCTGGTAGCTGCTGTAGAAGACCGCGACCCCGACCACGCCGAAGGCGGCGGTCACGGCGAGGTCCCGGCCGCGCGGAAACACGGACCGCATCACGAGGGCCTGCGCCCCGAAGAGCAGTCCCCCGATGACGGCCCGCCAGAGGCTGATCTCCAGGGGGCGCGCGCCCTCGCGCATCGCCTGCGTGCCGAAGATGCCGAGCAGACCCCACAGGATCGCCGCCATCAGCACGAACGCCGGGGCCCACCGGGCGCCCCGCGCGGTAGCTGCGGCAGGTCGGGAACTCACCGGGGCAGAGTAGCCCGCCACCGTACGGCCGCCCGCGGGGCTTGCCCTGCGGATAGCCCGTCCCGTAGGAACGGATCATGAGCCAACTGCGCCTCTTCCACAACCCCCGCTGCTCGAAATCCCGTGCCGCCCTGGCCGCCGTCCAGGAGGCGGGTGTCGACGCCGAGGTCGTCGAATACCTGAAGACTCCGCTCGACGAGTCCGCGCTGCGCGACATCCTCGCCGTGCTGGAGGACGAGCCGAGCGCGCTCGTCCGCCGCGACCCGTCCTTCAAGGAGGCGGGGCTCACCGCGGACGACGTGCGCACCCCGGAGCAGGTCGCCGCGGTCCTCGCCGCCCACCCCGCCCTCATGGAGCGGCCGCTCCTGGTGCGCCCCGACCGGGCGATCATCGGCCGCCCGACCGAGCGCGTCGTGCCCTTCCTGACGGCCTGACTAGGCTGGCCCGCATGAGGATCGGCATCGGCGGGGACCACGGCGGCTACGAGCTCAAGACCGAGATCGCGGCCTATCTCACCTCCCTGGGGCACGAGGTGACCGACTTCGGGTGCCACAGCGAGGCACGGGTGGACTACCCGGGATACGGGCGACTCGTGGGCGAGGCGGCGGCCGCGGGGGAGGTCGACCTCGGCATCGCCATCTGTGGCACCGGCGTCGGCATCTCGGTCGCCGCCAATAAGGTGCACGGGGCTCGCTGCGCGTGCGTGTCGGAGCCGTACTCCGCCCGGTTGGCGCGTCAGCACAACGACGCGAACGTGCTGGCCATGGGCGGGCGGGTCGTCGGCGTCGAGCTGGCCAAGATGATCGTGGACGAGTTCATCGGCACGGCGCCGGAGGGCGGTCGCCACGCGGAGCGACGCGCGAAGCTCGCAGCGATGGACGACGGTCGCTGAACAGGGCCTGCGCTCGAGCCGTCTCCCGGGGTCGCGCTCCTTCGTCGCAGGGACGGATTGGCGGGGCGGTCCGCTTGGGGATGCGCCGGATGCGCCGATCTTCTCAGGGATGCGCACATTCAGGAGGCCCGTGGTGATCGCTTCGCCGGTCTGTGGGACCGCGGCGCGGAGCCAGGCCGCGCGCCGCGGAGAGAGCATTCGCCGCGCAATCGCGACCATCGTGACGGCGACTCTGCTCTCCGGGGCGTTGGCTGCCTGCGACGTCCCCGTGCCCGACCTCGGCCTGAACTCCCCCACGTCCACCGCCTCGAGCCCGATCCCGGCACCCCCCGAGCAGGTGCCGACCGCAGACGACGTACCGAACCCTCCTTCGCAGAGCCCGAGCGAACCACCGTCCCCCGTCCCCTCCCAGACGCCGGAGGCCCCTCAGACGCGTCAGCCGTCGACCTCCGGGACGGCGTCCGGCGCCGCACCGGGGGTACTGATCCTGGACTCCACCGTCCCCCGTCCCGGGGCGTCCGCGATCTCGGCAGGCACGGCCATGGTGCTGCGGGCCGACGGCTATGCCGTCACGAACTACCACGTGGTCGAAAGCTCTTCGCAGATCCGGGCGACCGTCGCGGACACGGGCCGCACCTTCGCGGCCTCGGTGGTCGGCGCCGACGAGGCCCACGATGTGGCGCTGCTGAAGTTGGCCGGCGCCGCAGGCTTGTCCACCGTCCGGATCGACCGCGACGCGGTGGCGGTCGGGGACCGCGTCGCCGCGGTCGGCAACGGAGGCGGCTCCGACCGGCTCCGCCGGGTCGAGGGCACGCTCACCGCCACGCAGGACGCGATCCGCGTCGTGCCCGACGGCCGCGGGCTCCCGGGCACGATGACCGGCCTGCTGCGGACCGACGCCGCCGTGGTCTCGGGATACTCGGGCGGGCCGCTCCTGGACGCGCAGGGCGAGGTCCTGGGTATGACGACCGCCGCCGCGGCAGGCCCGGAGAAGGCCGGTTTCGCGATCCCGATCGCGCAGACCCTGCGCATCGCCGACGACATCCTCGCCGGTCGATCCAGCGACACCGTGCGGATCGGCCCCCGCGCCGCGCTCGGCGTCCTGATCGCCGACGGGCGCGGCCCCAACGGCGAGTCCGGCGCGGCGGTGCGTGAGGTGACCTCCGGCGGGCCCGCGGCGGGCATCGCCATGACGTCCGGCGACGTCATCACCCGGTTCAACGACCGGGAGGTCGACTCCGCCGCGGCCCTGTCGCTCGCGCTCGGAGCCTTGCGTCCCGGCGCCGCGGTCACGGTGGGCTGGGTCAGGTCCGACGGTTCGTCGCGGACCGCCATGGTGACGCTCGGGGCTTCGCCGCTCAACTGAGTTCGGTCCACTGAGTTCGGTCCACTGAGTCCGGTCCACTGAGTCCGGTCCACTGAGTCCGGCTAGGCCGATGATGGCCCCGGCCGGCAACCGGTCGCCTACCCTGGGCGGCATGGCCACGGGGGCTGCGGACCGGGACGATCCGGCAGACGAGCTGCGTTCGCTACACGCGTTCGCCGCGCGCTGTCGCGACGCGGCGTCCTCACGTGGCCTGCGCGAGACGCGCCGAGCCTCCGAACACGAGCGGGCGCACAAGCGCGGCAAGCGACACCAGCACGACCATGCTCACGGGTCAGGTCACGGCCACGGACACGGGCACTCGCACGACCACTCGGCGGTGGCCTTCCGCCGGCTAGCCGTCGCGTTCGGCATCACGGCCACGCTGCTGGTCGCCGAGGTGATTGGTGCGTTCTGGACCGGCAGCCTGGCCCTGCTCACCGACGCCGGACACATGCTCACCGACACCATCGGGCTCGGCATGGCCCTGCTGGCGGCGCGCCTCATGCTCCTGCCGCCCACCGACCGGCGGACCTGGGGGTTCGCGCGCGCCGAGGTGCTGTCCGCCGGGGTGCAGGCGGGGATTCTCCTGATCGTCGGGCTCTACACGGCCGTCGAGGGAGTCCGGCGCCTGTTCGAGCCGGCGGAGGTCCCGCCCGGCCTGCTCCTGGTCTTCGGTGTCGTCGGCCTCGCCGGCAACCTCGTGTCGATGGCGGTGCTCGCGGGCGGACGCCATGCCAACCTCAACATGCGCGCCGCCTTCAGGGAGGTCGTAAACGACGCGCTCGGCTCCGTGGAGGTGATCTTGGGAGCGATCGTCATCTCCACGACCGGGTGGCTCCGGGCGGACGCGTTGGCGGGGCTCTTCATCGCCGCGCTGATCCTGCCCCGGGCCGTACGGATCCTCCGGGAGGCGGTCAGCGTCCTGCTGGAGAGCGCTCCGCGGGGCCTGGAGATCTCGGCGATCCGCGCGCACATCCTGTCGGTGGAGTGCGTCCTCGACGTCCACGACATCCACGTGTCGCGCATCGCGACGAACATGCCGGTGCTGACCGCCCACGTCGTGGTCGAGGACCGCTGCTTCACCGAGGGGAGCGCGCTGGACGTCCTCGACGCGCTCCAGGAGTGCGTCGCGTCGCACTTCCCGATCCCCATCGAGCACTCGACGTTCCAGCTGGAGCCCGCCCGGCACCGGGAGCATGAGGGCAACCTCGGCCACTAGAGCGCGCCGGGACGTGGCAGCGATCGTCGTCAGCGCGGGTAGAGCGACACCTGGGCCGCCTTCACCGCCAGCCAGACCTCGCGTCCCGGGGTGAGGTCCTGTTCGACCGCCGCTGCCACGGTCAGATCCGCTGCCACCTGGTGGTCGTCGTGCAGGGCCGCGGTGAGCCGGACGAGCGTGCCTCGCGGTTCGAGCCCCAGCACGCGGGCGCGCAGGTGGTTGCGGGGACTGCCGGTCGGTTCGTCGGTATGGACCGACACCGCCTCCGGCGCGAACGATGCCAGCACCGATCCTCCCGGCTCCAACAAACCGTCCGCCGTCTCGACGCGGCCGGTGACGCGTTCACCGGACGGGAGGACCACGCTGTCCCCACCTTCGGCCCGCCCCATCGCCAAGTTGACCCCCACGAGATCGGCCAGGAACGGCGTACGCGGCTTCGCCAGCAGCTCCGCGACCGGTCCGTGGTCCGCGACCACGCCTTCTTCGATCACGATCAGCTTGTCCGCCAGGCTCAACGCGTCGATGACGTCATGGGTCACCATGAGACCGGTCCGACCCTCGCCGCGGATCCGCTTGCGCAGCAAAGCTCGTACGGCCGGGGAGACGCTCACGTCGAGCGCGGCCATGGGTTCGTCGAGCAACACGATCTGCGGATCGGTCGCGAGCGCCCGGGCCAGGGCGATCCGTTGGGCCTGTCCTCCCGAGATCTCCCAGGACCTGTTCCCGGCCAGGTCGAGGCAGTCGACCGCCTCGAGCTCCGCTCGAGCGCGGCGCCGCGCCTCCGACGCCGATACTCCCAATGCCCGAGGGCCGAAGGCCACGTTGTCCAGCACGTCGAGGTGCTCGAAGAGCAGGGGCCGTTGCTCCAACAACGCAACCCGGCGGCGGTGCACCGGCACATAGACGCCCGGCCCGCTGACGAGCCGCCCCTCGATCGTGACCGTGCCCTCGTCGGGACGCAGTTGCCCGCTGACCAGCTTGATCAACGAGGACTTGCCGGCTCCGTTCGGCCCAACGACGGCCGTCACGGCCCCGTGCGGCACGCTCATCGAGAGGCGCAGCCCGCGGTCGTGCAGGGCCGCATCGACGTCCAGCGCGGTCTCCGGTGCCGCACTCACGACGAGCTCCGGCGCACCGTACTCCGGGAGAGCCAGCCCGTGAAGCCGACGGTCAGAGCCGCGACCACGATCAGCACGAGGGCGAGCGCCAGCGCGGAGTCGGTGTCCAGCTCGCGCAGCATGTAGATCTCCAGCGGCAGCGTCCGGGTCGTGCCCTGCAGGGAGCCGGCGAACGTGATCGTCGCGCCGAACTCGCCCAGCGAGCGGGCGAAGGTCAGGGCCGCACCGCCGGCGATGGCCGGCAGCATCATCGGCAGGGTCACCTTGCGGAGCGCGTACGTCGGTGAGGCGCCCAACGTCGCAGCGACCTCTTCGTACCCGCTGCCCGCGGCACGCAACGCGCCCTCGACGGAGGTGATCAGGTAAGGCATCGACACGAACACTTGCGCCATCACGACGGCGACCGTGGTGAACCCGATCTCGATGCCCCAGGCGGACAGCGTGGACCCCACCACGCCACGCCGCCCGAAGGTGATCAGCAACGCCAGGCCCGCCACCACCGGGGGCAGCACCATCGGCACGGTCACCAACGTCCGTACGACCCCGCCCAGCCGTCCGTCCGATCGAGACAGCATGAGAGCCAGCGGCAGACCGATGACGAGGCTCACGATCGTGGCGCTGACGCACGTGACCAGGCTGACGCGCAGGGCGTCGAGTGACGACTTCGTCGCCAGCAACTCCAGCGCCCGCGACCACGGAATCCGGACCGCGACGCCGATGAGCGGCACCGCCACGAACACCACCGCCAGCGCCGCGGGGGCTCGCAGCCAGATCGGCAGCGGGACGTTTCCCCCGCCCGCGGGCGGGCGGCTCACGGCAGGGTGAAGCCGTACTTGGTGAGAACCTCGCGGCCCTTCTCACCAGTCACGGCGTCGATGAACGCCTGGCCGGCCGCGGAATCCGGGGCTTCCTTGGTCAGCGCGATCGGGTACTTGCTGACCACGTCGCTCGCGCCCGGCAGCTGGAGCGTCTCCACCTTGTCCCCGGAGCTCTTGGCGTCCGTCGAGAAAACGATGCCCGCGTCGGCCTCGCCGGAGGTGACCTTGCCGCGTACGTCGGTGACCTTCTGCTCCTCGGAGACCGGTTTGAGCGTGAAGTTCGCGTTCTGCGCAATGGCCTGCGCCGCCGCCCCGCAGGGAACCGTCGCAGCGCAGATGACCAGCTTCTTGCCGTCCAGCGATGCGTCCAGACCGGTGA
>CAKUSI010000120.1 GCA_934678955.1 uncultured Austwickia sp.
TTGCCCAGGTGGGGGCGTACGTTTCCCGCCCGTGGGCGGCGAGTGGCGGGGTTTGCCCAGGTGGGGGCGTACGTTTCCCGCCCGTGGGCGGCAAGTGGCGGCAGAGAACGATGGCGGGGTGCGGCGTCCAGCGTGGCCGTCAGGCCTCGCCGCGGCGGGCCTTGCGGTTGTGGGCCGAGACCAGGACGAAGAGCGGTAGGTAGCAGAACAAGGCGAACAGCACCGCTGCGCCGAGGCTGCCGACCTGCAGTGCGCCGAAGAGCGCGCACACCAGCGCCGCAGCGCCCCAGAGCCGGGACGATGGAGGGTTGTGCTCCGGCGCACGCCAGACCGGGATGGGGTCTGCCGGGTTGGCGCGGACCAGGATCGTGCCGCTGACAGCAGCCGCCACGAAGCCGAGCAACCCGACCACGATGCTCGTCGCGTCCAACATGGCTTGCCCCTCTCCCGGCGCGGGTACTCCAGCCACGCGGGCCTTCTCCTCGCGCGGCGCGGTGATGTCCCCGCGCCCACGACTCAGCGCGCCTGAGGACACCGTACGCGGGCTCGTCCGTCAGGAGGCCGCGCGCATGTCCTTCACCAGGCGTGGCGTGCGGCGACTCCACACCAGCCGGAACCAGTCCGGGATCGGGTATGCCAGGCGGACGACGTAGTAGTTGAGGTACTCCCCCACGCCGAAAGCCCAGATCACCAGCATCACGAGACCCACGAGGGCATCGTCCGGCCAGCGCGCCAGGATCACGCCCAAGCCGACCGCCAGGAGGAGCGGGTTGAGGAAGCGCAGCGCCCGATAGACCGTGGAAAGCGCTGGAGGCATCGAGCCCCGCCCCACCCACGAGCGCGCCGAAATCCAATAGAGGCCACCCTGGACGAGGACGAACAACAGGGGTCCGAGGCCGCACCAGAGCAGGATGCCCACGGCCGGGCCCAGGCTCCGTGTCGCGGGATGGGCCGCGATCAGCAGGAAGACGACGGCGGCCGCGAGTTCCCCGGCGCCCAGGCTCAGGTAGCGCGCCCGCAGCGCCTCTCGGCGTTCTTCATCCACGACGTCCTCCGCTCGGGTGGCGCGGGAGCCGGCTCGGGCTCACCTCGCTGCGCCGGACAGTCTGCTACAGCGGCCGAGTGCACCGGCGGACACGGGCGTGTGACGCGCGGGACAGGCCGGGTGCGCAGGACCGGCCGGCGCGAGACATACAGACGCGCGGGCCACCGCGACGGTTGGGGACATGAGGCGGGCCGCCCCCCCGGGCGAAGGTTTGTGTCAGGGAGGTAGGCCTTCGCCCGGAGGACGACCCTGGGGGAGGAGCCGTCAACGATGTAGGGATCAGGGTTGCCAGCGGTCGAAGCGGACCACGGCCGGGGCCAGAGCAGGCGCGGGGCGCCACCGCTCCGTGATGTCGGACTCGAGCACAGCGCGCACACGGGAGGAACAGGTCGCAATGAAGCCCTCGGACGTCGGTCGGGACCGGAGTGCCAGGGAGTGGGCCGGGGACTTCGCCCGGCTGGACCGTCGACTGGTCATGTGTGCATCCCTCCGTCGCCACGCAGGATCGGGCGATCTGTCACAATCGCCTGCAACCGTAGGTATTCTCCGCCGCCGGCGCGGCCGGGTCATCCCCCTCTTTAGGGGTGCGGCCCGCGCGGGCGGTGGGCGACAGCAGCCAGACGAGCGGTTCGTATGTGACAGGGGTGGATGTGGACGCACTGCGGATCGCCTTGGTCGACGACCACCCACCGATCTTGCGGGGAGCCATCGACGCGATCAGCGCGACCCTGTCGGTGGCCGAGGCGGTCACCGCCCGGCGGGTGGAGGAGCTGATGGCCACGCCCGGGCCCTACGACGTCGTCATCCTGGACCTGCAGCTGGGCGACGGCTCCGATCCGGCCACCAACGTGGAGGTCGTGGCGGGGCGAGGCTGGCCGGTGCTGCTCTACACGCAGGAGGCGAACGCCCGCTTGGTGGGCCGGTGCTTCCGGGCGGGAGCGGGCGGCATCGTCGCCAAGCACGAGGAGCTGTCGGTGCTGGTCGAGGCCGTGACGCAGATCGTCCGGGGAGAGCCCTACCTCAGCGGCGACTGGGCCTCGGCGCTGGAGGCCGACGCGGACTCCATCCCTCACCTGGCCCCGCGTGAGTTCGAGGCGCTGCGCCTGTACGCTGCGGGCCTTCCCCTGAAGTCCGTGGCCCGCCGGATGGGCATCTCCCCCGAAACCGTCAAGGATCACCTGATGCGGGTACGCCGGCGATACCAGGAGGTCGGCCGCCCCGCAGCGACCAAGACCGAGCTCTACATCCGGGCCGTGGAGGACGGGGTCCTCCCGGCGCCGGGCCCCGGCGACCCCCCGTGAGCCGCGCGGATCCCCTCGCCGGATCGGCGGTGGGCCGCGGGCTGCGGATCACCGCCTTCGTGGTCGCCGTCGTGGCCTGGGCCACCGCGCTCGCGCAGGCCCTGGGGGGACCCACGTTCTATCCCTCGTGGTTTCTGGTGGGCTCCTTCGGTCTCGTCGGGCTGGTGCTGGCGGTGTGCGCCGTCCAGTGCTTCACGCCCTCCGGTCCGCTGACGGGGATGCGCCTGTATGTCGCCCTCGCCCTGGTCCTGCGCTGGGTGGAGTTGATCGTGGTCGACCAGCCGCCGGACGAGGCGTCGTACGCACCGCTGTCCAACATCCTCTTCTCGGGCATGGTGCTCACGGGCTTCGTCCTGCGACCGGGCGTGGGCGCGCCGATGGTGCTCGCCGCCGTGGTGGGGTTCCTGCCCGCGCGGATCGAGGTGGTCGGGCCGCTCCAGGGCTACGCCGAGGGTGCCGTCTACCTGGCGGCGAGCGGGGTCTCCTTCCTCGTGGTGGCCCGCCTCGGGCGCGAGCTGGACCGTCTTGCGTCGTCGAGCCGCGCCACCCACCGGGCTCGGGCCGGAGCGTTCGCGGCGGCCGAGCGGACCCGTCTGCACGAATGGTGGGACGGCCTGATCCACGATCGTGTGCTGGCGGCGCTCGCGCTGGCGGCGCGGGGGCAGAGCCAGGACGCGGTGACGCCGGCCACGGAGGCGGTGGCCCGTCTGTCCGGGGCCGGAGAGGCCGCCCGGGTGTCCCCGCGCGAGGCGATCGAGCGGCACGCCCGATCGCTGCACGTGCGGCTCGACCTGGACCTGCAGGGCTGGAGCGAGGAGGCCGCAGGCGACGCGCTGGAGGCCGCCGCGTGTGAGGCGATCACGAACGTCTCGCGGCACGCGGGCACCGGGCACGCCTGGGTCACCTCCCGGTGCGACCAGGGGCGCTGCGTGGTGACGGTGCGCGACGAGGGCCCGGGGTTCGACCTGGAGGCCGTCCCGGAGGCCCGGCTGGGGGTCCGGCGGCGGATCCTCTCGACCTTGGCGGCCGTGGGGGGCCAGGCCGAGATCGACTCCCGGCCGGGGGAGGGCACGTGCGTGCGCCTCAGCGCGCCGATCAAGGTGCGTCCAGAGGACCCCCCGGCCCCCGAACGGTGGAGTCTCGCGATGTTCACGCCCATTGCCGTCTTGGCCGCTCTGCACATGGGCGCCCACATTGCCGTCGGGACCACGTACCTCTCGGCGGGCGTCAGTCCGGCGCTGATCGCCTTCGGCATGGTCGCGATCCCGGTGTTGACGGTCCTGGCCGCCGTCTGCGACGGGAGAAGGCTGCAGATGGTGCTGGTGGCCCTCGTGATCACCTGGGGGGCGCTGATCGGCAACGTTGTCGACCCGCACATCGTCGACTGGAGGCTCTGGTTCGTGGGAGCGATGGACACGGCGGTGGTGATCATCGGCCTGCGGCGTGGTCTCGCCGCGGCTTTCGGCGTCATCGCCGCGTCCTGCCTGCTCGGTGTGGCGATCCTCGCGATCCGCGGCGAGGTGGCGCTCGTGCCCCTGGCGATCGCCACGTTCCAGGTCGTGATGTGGGGCTTCGGAGCCGGCGTCTTCAACCTGCTGCTGGGCCGCGCTGAACGCCGCATCGGAGCGCAGGAGTCGGCCCGCGCCGAGGCGACGCGGCGCGCGCTCGCGTTGCTGGCGCGGGAGGAAGAGTTGGCGGCGCGGCGCGGGGCGCTGGACGCGCAGGTCGTGCCCTACCTGGAGCGGATCGCCGCGGGCGAGGAGCTCGATGCCCAGGCGCGGGCGCGCTGCGCCGAGCTCGAGTCGGTGGCCCGTGACCAGCTGCTGGCCGGCACGTTGCTGACCCCCGAACTCGCGTCGTCCATCACGCAGGCGCGCTCGCGCGGGGTCGTGGTGACGGTCACGGGGCGGCGCGAGGCCGCCGACGAGGGCCTGGAGGCATTCCACGCCGTCGCCGCTGCGCTGCTGCGGGCTGCCCGACCCCGCGATCGGGTCCAGTTGACCTGGCGGGCCGGGGCCGGCGGACGCCGGGGGGTGGGGAGCCTCGTCGGTCTGGGCGCCGGCGATCGCTGGTCGCTGCGGCTGCCGCGCCGGGTCGCCGGGCTGGACATCGACATCTCGCTGGACGAGGACGCCGTGCTGGCCGAGTTGACGACCCCGGACGCGGCGCGGCGCGCGCAGGTCCCAGTTGCCGCCTGAGCCCTTGGGTCAGGCCTCGCTTCCGTCGATGCCCCCCAGGCCGTCCGTCGAGGTCAGCGCCCGCGGATCCAGTCGCGCAGTCGGCCCCGCAGTCGGCGCACTTCGATGACCCGGCTGTCACTCGAGGCGGCGGGGGAGTCGGCGGGCGAGTGGGAGTCGGCGCGCGGGATGTCGACCTGGGCAGTCGCGGCGGCCGCTGCGGGCTTGGCCTTGAGCCGCGGCGTTTGGCGCAGCATGGAGGGCGCGTGGGGGCAGCGCGAGGAGTCCTCGGCTGGCGCTCCCGGAGAGACGGGTGGCGAGACCGGTGGGTTCCACGCGTCCTCCTCGATCCGGAGCAGCGGCGCGGCCGGCGGGGGCGAGACAGTGAGGCTCATACCAACAGCATCGGCACCGTCCCTTTCGGCCACCTGTGGCGACCCTGAGGCGCGTCGATGCCTTCTAGCGGCCCGTGGGCGTCGCGGGAGAGGGGGAGGCCATCGCGGGATGGGCGGCGGATGCCGCCGTGGGGTCTGTCGGGATCGTGACCGTGAAGGTGGTTCGCCCGGGCGCGCTCGTCACGCTCACGGTGCCGCGATGCGCGGCGACCACAGCCTCCACGATGGATAGGCCGAGCCCCGTCGATCCGCTGGTCCGGGTGCGGGCGGCGTCCCCTCGGCTGAACCGGGAGAAGATCCGCGGCAGCAGGTCGGGAGCGATCCCCGGCCCGTTGTCGGCCACCTCGATCAGCGCCTTCCCCGGCTCGGCGCGGACCCGCACGGTGACAGTGGTGCCCGGGGGAGTGTGGGCTCGGGCGTTGGCGAGGAGGTTCACGACGACCTGGGTGAGCCGTGCCTGGTCACCGTAGGCCTCGACGGCCTCCGGGGGCAGGTCGAGCTGCCAGCGGTGCTGTGGCCCGGCCGCCCGCGCATCGCTCACGGCGTCGATGACGAGCCTCGTCAGGTCGACCGGGGTGCGCTCGAGGGGACGGCCCGCGTCGAGGCGCGCGAGCAGCAGCAGGTCCTCGACCAGCCGCGCCATACGTCCCGCCTCGGACTCGATCCGGCCGATCGCGTGGCGGATGCCGTCGGGGACGGGTGAGGTCTCCCGTCGGGACAGCTCTGCATACCCGCTGATCGCCGCGAGGGGTGTCCGTAGCTCGTGGCTCGCGTCGGCGACGAACTGACGCAGCTGGGTCTCACTGGCGTGGCGGGCCTGCAGCGATGAATCGATGTGGTCGAGCAGTTCGTTCAGTGCCGCGCCCACCTGGCCCACCTCGGTGCGCTTGTCGGTGTCCGCCGGGGGCACTCGCTCCGCGAGCAGGACCTTTCCTTCGTGCAGCGGCAGTCGGGAGACCCGCCCGGCGGTCGCCGCCACGCGCTGCAGAGGGCGCAGGTTGACCCGGACCAGCCACGCGGTGCCGGCGGCGAGCACGATCATCCCGAGCAGGGCGACGGCCACGGTGATCAGCGCGATCGTCCGCAACGTATCGTCCATGGCCCGAGTGGGGATGCCGCTGATGAGGACATTCCCATCGGAGTTCTGGGAGCGGATCACTCGATAGGTCCCGAAGTCGTGTCCGAGGTCCACGGTCATCGGAGCACCGCCGAGGGAGGCGTCGAGCAACTGCTCCTCGGCCATGTCAAGCTCGTGGGAGTCGGTGGCGCGGGTGCCGTCGGCGCTGAAGACGACGAACTGCTGGACTTCCCCGTCGCGGAGGTCCAGCAGCAGGTAACTTCCGCCGAGCCCCGCGGGCGGGGCGTCTTCGGCCGTGGTCGTGCCGGCCGTCGGGGAGCCGCCCTGCCGGGGGGTGAGGTCACCGCCGCGCAGGGGCCGGCGGTGTCCCCATCGGTCCCAGGCCCGGTTCGCCGTCTGCACCACCTGCGCGTCCAGTTGGCGACCCAACGATTCCTTGGCGATGAGGACGGTGGCGACGGTCGTGGCCAGCGTCACGGCGATGAACAGGGCCACGATGGAGGCGACCAACGTCCGGCTCAGCGGCTGCCCGGCCGTCACACGGCGCGACACGTTCGTGAGGACCCCTCGCATCCGAGACGGTTCAGAGCGCCGGTTTGAGGACGTACCCCACCCCGCGCATCGTGTGGATCATCGGGTCGCGCCCGGCGTCGATCTTCTTGCGCAGGTAGGAGATGTAGAGCTCCACGACGTTCGCCTGGCCGCCGAAGTCGTAGTTCCACACCCGGTCGAGGATCTGCGCCTTGCTGAGGACTCGCTTGGGGTTGCGCATGAGATAGCGGAGGAGCTCGAACTCGGTGGCGGTGAGCCGGATCTCGGTGCCGCCCCGGGTGACCTCGTGGCTGTCCTCATCCAGCGTCAGGTCGCCCACGACGAGGACCGAGCTGGCGTCGTTCGCCGTGACGGCCGTCCGCCGCATGAGTGCCCGCAGCCGCGCCACGACCTCCTCCAGGCTGAACGGCTTGGTGACGTAGTCGTCGCCGCCGGCCGTGAGTCCCGCCACGCGGTCCTCGACGGCGTCGCGGGCGGTGAGGAAGAGGACGGGAACGTTGGGATCTTCGATGCGCATCCGCCGCAGGACCTCCATCCCGTCGAAGTCGGGCAGCATCATGTCGAGCACGACCGCGTCGGGGGCGAAGTCCTTGGCGGCGCGCACGGCTGAGAGGCCGGTGTCGGCGGTTCGTACCTCCCAGCCCTCATACCGCAGGGCCATCCGGAGCAGCTCGGTGAGGTTCGCTTCGTCGTCGACCACGAGCACCCGGACAGGGGAGCCGTCGGGACGGGACAACGAGGGCTGTGCAGAGGCGGACGCCAGTGTGCTCATAGAGCCCAGTGAAACCCCGGATCCCGAACCCGTGCTATGCCAAGCCTGTGGCGAACCTATGAGAAACCTCGCCGTGGTCTGATTTCCCGGCGTGGCATGCCCCGCGCCGCTCGTCGGCAGGAGTGATCGCCGGCGAACCCCTGATCGCGGCTATGTCACCATGGGGCCCATGCGAGTGCTTGTGACGGGCGGCGCCGGATACATCGGTTCACACACGGTCGTGCAACTGGTCGAGGCGGGCCACGACGTCGTCGTCCTCGACGACTTCTCCAACGCCCATCCGGGCGTGGTGCCACGTGTGGAGGCCTTGATCGGTCGAGAGTTGCAGATCAACAGGTTCACCCTGGCCGACCGAGCGGCCACCCGTGACCTGTTCGCCCGGGAGTCCTTCGACGCCGTCATCCACTTCGCCGGGTTCAAGGCGGTGGGGGAGAGCGTCGAGAAGCCGATCGCTTACTACGACAACAACATCGGCGGCACACTGTCGGTGGTCGAGGCGATGGCCGAGCACGGGGTGCGCACGCTCGTGTTCTCCTCCTCGGCCACGGTCTACGGTCCGGACGCCCCGGTGCCGATGGGTGAGGAGCTGCCGACCTCCGCCACGAACCCGTACGGCTGGACCAAGGTGATGATCGAGCAAATTCTGCGTGACGTCGCCGTGGCCGACCCGAGCTGGCGGATCGCACTGCTGCGCTACTTCAACCCCGTCGGAGCCCACCGCTCCGGGACCATCGGGGAGGACCCGAGCGGCCTCCCCAACAACCTCATGCCGTTCATCGCCCAGGTCGCGGTCGGCCGCCGTGAGGCGCTGCGGATCTTCGGGGACGACTACCCCACGCCGGACGGCACCGGCGTGCGGGACTACATCCACGTGGACGACCTGGCCGCAGGTCACCTCGCGGCGCTGGAGCGCCTGGGCGACCTGGGAGGCGTCCACACGTGGAACCTCGGGACGGGCCGCGGCACCTCGGTCTTGGAGATGCTGCGGGCGTTCGGGCGGGCCTGCGGCCGGGAGCTGCCCTACGAGATCGTTCCCCGGCGCCCGGGCGACATCGCGGCCTCGTACGCCGACCCGTCCCGCGCGCAGGCCGAGCTGGGCTGGCGGGCGCACCGCAGCGTCGACGACATGTGCATCGACACGTGGCGGTGGCAATCACAAAACGTGCGCGGTTACGCTTCGTAGGTCGGTTGTCCGATTCGCCCGTTGTGATGCTCGGGGCAGATTCCTCGAATACCATTGCGGCGCAAGGGTTTCCGGGACGGCGCCAGACTTCAGCCGCGATGGATTTCGTCGCGCAAAGGCGTGTCGGTGCTCCACCACACCGACATCGTCATAAGATCCCACCGGCCCACCCTCGCGCGCCGATCGGTTACCCCGCCGGTCGGTCCCCCTCGCGACTCGGAGACACCATGCCCGCCACGGTCAAGAAGGTGCTCATCTGGATCTTCTGGATCTTCATCGTGTACGCGCTCTTCACGTCCCCCGACCTGGTCGGCACGATCATCCGCAACGCCTGGGACACCCTCGCGACGCTCGTGACCAGCATGGGGATCCTCTTCGACCGGGTCATGGGCCGCTAGGTCGACCCCCGATGCCAGCGCGGCGATGACTGCCCCGACGATCGAAGCCCCCCGGCCGAAGTGGCTGGGGCGCTACCTGCGCGATGGCGAGCGCGCCGTCGTCGTCACCCGCCGGCATGTCGTGGCGATACTCGAGCCCTGGCTGAGCGCACTGACGGGGCTGCTCATCTTCGCCGTGGCCACCGTGCGGGTGCCGGCCCTCGGGGACGTCCTCCTCTGGCTGTGGTTCGCGCTCGTCGCACGCGCCCTCGCCATCACCCTGAATTGGTCGCGGACCTGGTTCGTGGCGACGAACAAGCGACTGTTGCTGGTGCACGGCTTCGTCATCCGCAAGGTCGCCATGATGCCGCTCACCAAGGTCACCGACATGACGTACGGTCGGTCCGTCCTGGGCCGCGTCCTCGGCTACGGCACCTTCCTGCTGGAGAGCGCGGGGCAGGACCAGGCCCTGCGCATGATGGACCACATCCCCGATCCGGACAGGGCCTACCGCTCGATCATCGCCGAGATCTTCCCGGCGGACGCGGGGGGGAAGAAGCGTGACGAGGCGAGCCCTGACCGGGGTGGGGAGCAGGCGACGACGCGGCCCTGGTCCTCCGACGGCGACTGGGGTGCGTGGCCGGACGGGCCCGTGGTCCAGCGCGGGGGGTCGAGGCAGCCTCCGGCCGGTGACACCGATCGGTTACCGGCGGCGGACGTGCGCGCCGCGACGGCGCGGTTCGCCCATGCCGACCGGGCTGACCGAGCCGACCGGACCGACCGGGACGGCCGGACCGACCGGGACAGCCGGGACAGCAGGACTTCCGATGCCGGCCGCCGTTGGACCATTCGCGCCGCCGGCGCGGCCGCCCCGCCCGTCGATGCAGGCAGCGCGTGGGACCGCACGCGCCGCGCGGGGAAGCGGTTCGCGAAGAAGGCGCGCCATACGCTGCTCGATCCCGCTCCGGAGCCCTATCGAGGGACGGCGCCAGGACAGTTCGTCGTGCGGCACGGTGCCAGCCGGCCGGGTTCCGGGGCGTCTGGCGCCTCGGAGGGGAAGCGATCCGGGGAAAAGCCCCTGAGCGGCACCATCCTCCCGAGCGGGCGCCACGAGTCCGCGCCGACGGACGACGCCGAGACGCTCTACGCCTCGGAGCGCGCGCCCGAACGGCTCGACTCGCTCTCGGACGACGGCGAGCGGCGTGACGGGCCGGCCTCGGACCCGCTCGGGGAGCGCCCCCGCTAGTCGCGCTCGGGGACGCCCGCGCCCGTGGGCGGCAGGTTCGGGTTCTCCGGCTCGCCG
>CAKUSI010000121.1 GCA_934678955.1 uncultured Austwickia sp.
GGCTGGACCAACCCCGCCGAAACCGCCCTCGCCCTCGCCGCCGCAGCACGCGCCCGCGAATACGCCCAATGGCGAGCCGACCAGCGCAGGACAAGGAACCCGATTCGAGAGGCAGGAGAGTGACGTGGAGACCATGGAGCGTCCGCCAGTGGTGCTGAACCCGAAGTGGTACACGGTGCCCGAGGTAGCGCAACTGCTTGGCTATGGCGAGAGCAAGGTCCGGATGCTGATCATCCAGGGCGATTTGAAGTCGCTCAAGGACGGCCGCTCGCGCCGCATCCTGCCCCGCTGGGTCGATGAGTACGTCGAGCGACTGGCCGCCCAAGCCGAAGAGCTCTGGTCAGCGTGAGCCGACGACACAACGGCGAGGGATCGATCTATCGCTCGACCGATGGATTCCGGGCCTACGTGTGGGTCACAACGCCCGAGGGTCGCCGCGTGCGCAAGTACCTCCGAGGGCGGACCCGAGAAGAGGTCGCAGCGAAGCGCATGAAACTCCAAGAGCAAGCCCGACGCGGGCCCATCGCACCTGGAAGCCCCACCGTCGAGGCGTACCTCCGCACGTGGCTAGCCGAGGTGGTCGGTCCCAACCTGTCGCTGCACACGAGAGCGGCCTACGAGGGCGCCGCACGCCTTTACATCATCCCCGGCCTCGGCCGTCGACGTCTGGACCTCTTGAGCGTCTCTGACGTGCGGCGCTGGTTGAACCGGCTTCGGGTCCAATGCCAGTGCTGCGCCCAGGGCAAGGACGCCGCGCGCCCGGACCCCCGCTGCTGCGCGGCCGGGAAGTGCTGCGCGCAGTTCCCCAGCGACTCCACGGTGCACCAGGCCTGGCGGGTCTTGCGCGCCGCGCTGTCCAGTGCCCAACGCGACGAGCTGATCTCCCGCAACGTCGCCGCACTGGTGCGCATGCCAGTCCCCCGCATCGGCCGACCCCAGGTGTGGAACGTCGACCAGGCGCGTCGCTTCCTCGACTCAGCCCGGGACGAGGCCGACCCGCTCTACGCCGCCTACGTCCTCCTCCTACTGCTAGGCCTTCGACGTGGCGAATTACTCGGCCTGGCCTGGGAGGACGTCGACCTCACCGCCGCCGAAGTCCGCATCACCTGGCAGCTGCAGCGCATCGGCGGGCGGTTCACCCGCACCCGGGTCAAGACGCGAGCCTCCGAAGCCGTACTGCCGCTGCCTGCATCCTGCCTGGACGCACTGCAACACCAGGCCGCCTCTCAGTCCCGCATCGCCGCCCGGCTCGGGGAGGTATGGCAGGACAGCGGGCTCGTGGTCACGTCCTCGATCGGCACCCCCATGGACCCGCGCAACTTCCACCGCAAGTTCAAGGAACGCGCCCGCCTCGCCGGGGTGCCGGTGATCCCGGTGCACTCCACGCGGCGCACCTGCGCGTCCCTGCTCGTGCACCAGGGCGTGCACCCCCGCGTCGCGATGCAGATCCTTCGCCACTCCCAGATCGCCGTGACCATGGACATCTACGCCCAGGTCTCCTCGACCTCTACCCGCGACGCCCTGCGGGTCCTGGATGCCTCCCTGTGGGACACGGGCCGATGAACGCCGCCCTTGCTGCTGCCGTTTGCTGCTGCCACCCCACGACAAAGGCCCCTTTCCGGATCGGAAAAGGGCCTCTGACCTGCGTGGAGCCTAGGGGACTCGAACCCCTAACCCCCTGCTTGCAAAGCAGGTGCGCTACCAATTGCGCCAAGGCCCCTCGGCGACCGGTCGGCCGCCGTCAGGTGTACGTCGTCGCCTCAGTCCTCTGCGCCCACCGGGGCGTCCGTGACCTCCGCCCACAGGGCCTGCTCCTCGGCGCGCACCTGGGCCCGCCGAGCGACCACCAATCCCGCCACCGCGGCGGCCACGAGTGCGACGTACTTCCTCATGCCCACCAAGGGTACGCGACCCACGAAGCAGCCAGAAACGGCCCGAATCCCGTCAGCCCAGCCGCTCGTCGATCAGCCGTTTCACCTTCTCCGCGTCGTTGTCCACGTCGATCACGTGCCGCGGCAGGCCCTCCAGCCCCAGGAACCGCTCCGGCGTCTCCGGGTCGCGGCCCAGCGCCTCGCGGATCGTCTCAGCGAACTTCACGGGCAGCGCCGTCTCCAGTACGACCACCGGCGTGGTCACCTCGCCCGCGTCGAGCACATCCCAGGCCACCTTCACCCCGTCGGCCGTGTGCGGGTCGATCGTTACCCCGTACCGTTCGTGCACCGCCTTGATCGTCGCCACCCGGTCCGCGTGCGTGGACGACCCGGAGACAAACCCGAATCTGCCCGCCGCGTCCGCGAACACGGGGTCGGCCGACAGGTCGAACATCCCGCGAAGGGCCACCTGGTCCGCGAACAGGTCCCGCACCCGCGCGCCGTCGCGGCCCACCAGATCGGCCACGAACCGTTCGAAGTTGCTCGCCTTGGAGATGTCCATCGACGGCGACGAGGTCGCGTGGGTCTCGGCCGCGGCCCGCACCCGGTAGACGCCGGTCCGGAAGAACTCGTCCAGCACCCGGTTCTCGTTCGTCGCCAGGATCAGCCGGTCGATCGGCACGCCCATGCAGCGTGCGACGTGCCCCGCGCAGATGTCGCCGAAGTTCCCGGTCGGCACCGACAAGGACACCTGCTCGTCGTCCCGCGAGCTCACGCGCAACCAGCACGACACGTAATAGACGATCTGCGCGACGAGACGCGCCCAGTTGATCGAGTTGACCGCCCCGATCCGGCGCCTCGCCTTGAAGTCCAGGTCGGCGCTCACCGCCTTCACGATGTCCTGGCAGTCGTCGAACACGCCGTCGACCGCCAGGTTCACGATCGCGGGATCGTCCAACGTGAACATCTGCGCCTGCTGGAACGGCGTCATCCGCCCCCGTGGCGTCAGCATGAACACCGTGATGCCCCGCTTGCCGCGCATCGCGTACTCCGCGGAGCTGCCCGTGTCACCGCTGGTCGCGCCGAGGATGTTGAGGGTCCTCCCGCGCCGCGCGAGCTCATACTCGAACAGCTCCCCCAGCATCTGCATGGCCATGTCCTTGAACGCCGCGGTCGGGCCGTTCGACAGGTGACCCAGCCACACCCGCCCGTCCAACGACGTGACCGGGACGATCTCCGCGCTGCCGAACTTCTCCTCCGTGTACGCCTGCGCGCACAACCGCCGCAGGTCGTCCTGGGGGATGTCGTCGATGAAGAGCGTAAGAACCTCGTATGCGAGTGCCGCGTACCCCTCCTGCGTCAGCACCGCGCGCCAGCGCGCGAGCGTCGAGGCGTCGACGAGGGGATAGCTCTCCGGGAGATACAGGCCGCCATCCGGGGCGAGGCCCTCGAGCAGGATGTCGCAGAACGAGGCGGTCCCGTCACCGGGAAGGGCTCGAGTGGAGGAGTAGCGCACGTCAGAAGCCTAATGGACGACGCTCGCCCGGCTCGGAGGCCGTCTCGGAGGGCGTTCGCCGGTGTGCTCGGTCTCACCCGGACGGGCCCTCCCACCGGTGAATGGAGCGCGCCACCATGGAGACGTCGGCACGGGCGCGCACCCGGGGGCTCCGGGCGCACGGCGGATCCGGGAGCAAGCATGATCCAGGCACTCCAGCAGATCGGGATCGGCGACGGGACGGGGACGCGCTGCGAGGTCGAGGTCGACGGGCGGCCCCTGGAGGTCCCCGAGGGGCTGACGATCCTGCAGGCCCTGCTGCAGGAGGGCGTCGACATCCCGCACCTGTGTCACGACATCCGGCTGCACCGGTCCAACGGCAACTGCGGACTCTGCGTGGTCGAGGTCTCCCTGCCCGGCGAGCCGGAACCCGCGCCGATCACCACCGCACTCGACGCGCAGTGCGTGCCGCCCCGCGCTGTCAAGGCCTGCCACACCCCGATCCGCGCGGGGATGACGATCACGACCCATTCCGCCGACCTGGTCGCGTACCGCACGCTGCGCCTCGAGCAGATCCTCGCCGACCACAACGCCGACTGCGTCGCGCCTTGCCAGGAGGCGTGCCCCGCGCGGATCGACATCCAGGGCTACCTCGGTCACGTGGTCGACGGCAACGACCAGGCCGCGCTGCGGGTCATCAAGGACCGCAACCCGTTCCCCTCCGTGTGCGGACGGGTCTGCCCGCATCCCTGCGAGCTGGCCTGCCGGCGCAACCTCGTCGACGAGCCGGTCGCCATCAACCCCGTGAAGCGGTACGTCGCCGACGTCGACATGTTCCACCAGGGTCCCTGGATCCCGCAGGTCGCCCCGCCCACCGGGCAACGGGTCGCGGTCGTCGGCGCGGGGCCGTCCGGGTTGTCGTGCGCGTCCTACCTCGCCATCGCCGGGCACGAGGTCACCGTGTTCGAACGGCAGGACGCGCCGGGCGGCATGATGCGGTACGGAATCCCCGAATACCGCCTGCCCAAGGACCTACTCGATCTCGAGATCGGCACCATCACCGCTCTCGGCGTACAGATCGTCACGGGCAAGACCCTGGGGACCCATCTCGCCCTGGCCGACCTGCGGCGCGACTTCGACGCCGTCTACCTGGCGTTCGGTTCCTGGCACGCGACCCCGCTCGCCATCGACGGCGACAACCTGCCGGGCGTCTGGCTCGGGATCCATTACCTGGAAGAGGTCACCAAGTCCCTGGCCGCCGACCCTGGCTCGCATGGCCCCGACGTCGGCCGCGAGGTCGTCGTGATCGGCGGCGGCAACACGGCGATCGACTGCGCCCGCACCGCCCTGCGGGCCGGCGCGCACGTCACGCTGCTCTACCGGCGCAGCCGCGAGGAGATGCCCGCGGAGCCGAACGAGGTCGCGGCCGCCCTCGAGGAGGGCGTGGACATGGTCTTCCTCACGTCCCCGACGAAGATCACCCGCGCCAAGGAAGCCGACAGGCGCCTCCTCGTCCACTGCCTACGCATGGAGCTTGGCGCTCCGGACCGGTCGGGGCGTCGGCGGCCAGTCGCAGTCGACGGCAGCGCCCACGCCCTGGGCGCGGACACGGTCATCGGCGCGATCGGGCAGAGCACGAACACCCAATTCCTCTACCACGACCTGCCCGTCACCCTGAACCGGTGGGGCGACATCCAGGCGGACGCCGCCACGCTGCAGACCTCCCAAACCAAGATCTTCGCCGGCGGCGACTGCGTGACGGGGCCGGCGACGGTCATCCAGGCCGTCCGGGCCGGCAGGCTGGCGGCCAAGGCCATCGACACGTTCGTCACCCGCGGCTACGCCCGCCCCAGCCACCGCAACTACCACTGCAGCCGCGGCACGCTCGAGGACCTGCCCCGCCACGAGTTCGAGGCCATCCCCAGGATCGCGCGACACCCGATGCCGGAGGCGCCGATCTCAGGACGCACGCTGGACTTCCGGCAGGTAGACCTGGGCTTGGACGGCGAGGCGGCGCGCGCCGAGGCCGCCCGCTGCCTGCGGTGCGGCTGCGCCGAGCGATTCGACTGCCAGCTGCGCCGCCAGGCGCGCCGGCACGGGATCGCATACAGGCCCCCGTTGCACGAACGGCCCTGGACCCCGATCGCCCGCGACCACCCGTACATCGTCCGGGACACCAACAAGTGCTTCCACTGCGGTCGGTGCATCGCCGCGTGCGCCGAACTGGAGGGGCCGGGGGTGCTCGCCTTCCAGTTCGCGCACGGGCGGCTGACCGTGGGCACCCACAGCGGCGCCCCGCTGCGCGAGACCGACTGCGTGTCCTGCGGCCAGTGCGTGAACTCCTGCCCCTGCGGCGCGCTGGACTTCGAGCGCGAACGCGGCGGCGTGTTCCGGGCGCTGCACGACCCCGAGATGACAGTCGTCGGCTTCGTGGCACCCGCGCCGCGGAGCGTGATCAGCCAGGAGTTCGGGATCGGCTCGCAGGAGGCGTCGCCGTTCATCGCGGGTCTGCTGCGTCAGCTGGGTTTCTACCGTGTCTTCGACTTCAGCTTCGCCGCCGACCTGACCGTGCTGGAGGAGACGACGGAGTTCCTGCGCCGCCTCTCCGGCACCGGCACGGGCGACGGCGACGACGGCCACCCCGGCGGTCCGCTGCCGCAGTTCACCTCGTGCTGCCCCGGCTGGGTGAACTGGGTGGAGCGCCGCCACCCCGGCCTCATCCCGCACCTGTCGAGCTGCAAGTCACCGCAGCAGATGATGGGCGCGACGGTGACCCACCACTTCGCGAACTGGGCCGGGATCCCCCGCGAACGCCTGTACGTGGTCTCGATCGTGCCCTGCCTGGCCAAGAAGGACGAGGCCGCGCGCCCGCAGCATGCCCCGGGCGGAGTCCGTGACATCGACGCGGTGCTCACCACCGACGAGCTGCTCGAGATGGTCAAGATGGTGCGCCTCGAGCCGAAGGACGTCGTGCCCGGCGAGTTCGACGACCCGTACCGGCGCGTGAGCGGCGCCGGGGTCCTCTTCGGGGCCTCGGGAGGGGTCGCCGAGGCCGCCCTGCGCATGGCCGTCGCCGAGCTGACCGACACTTCTCTGCTGGCGGAGGAGGCCGATCACCTGACCGGGCCGCTGCAGTTCGACCCGACTCAGCTGCCGGGGGTACGCGAGGTCCGGGTTTCGGTGGGCGAGCGCGATCTGCGCGTGGCCGTCGTCTCGGGTCTGGACCACGCCGAGCCGCTGATCGCGGGCGTGCTGGCCGGGGAGGACGTCGGGTACGACCTCGTCGAGGTCATGGCCTGCCCCGGCGGGTGCATCGCCGGCGCCGGCAACCCGATGGTGCTCCGCGCTGACGAACTCGCGCAGCGGCAGCGGGTGCTCACGGACATCGACCGGACGTCCCGCTACCGCGCCTCGCAGGACAACCCCGACATCCGCCGCCTCTACGCCGAGTACTACGGGGAGCCGAACTCTCCCCTGGCTCGGCAACTGCTGCACACCACGTACGCCCCCTTCCGACCGACGCCATGAGCGCCCCGGTTCGAGGCGCCGCGCCGACGCCGGCCCGCGCGGGCGCAGATCGCAACTCTCGGCGGGCTGCCGCGTCGGCGTTCGCGGGCAGCGCAGTTGAGTACTACGACTTCACCCTCTTCGTGACCGCCGCCGCCCTCTTCCTGCGGCCCGTGTTCTTCGCGCCGCTCGGGCCCGCGGCGGGGACGCTGGCATCGCTCGCGACGTTCGGTGTGGCCTTCGTGGCGCGCCCGCTCGGGGCGATCCTCTTCGGCCACCTCGGGGACAGGGTGGGCCGACGCACCGCGCTCGTGGCCACCGTCGCGCTGATGGGCGTCGCGACCTGCGCGATCGGGCTGCTGCCGGGCTACGCGTCGTGGGGTGTCGCCTCGCCGATTCTCCTCGTCGTGCTGCGATTGGCGCAGGGGTTGTCGGCGGGCGGAGAGCAGGCCGGATCCAACGCGCTCACCGTGGAGCATGCCCCCGAGGGGCGGCGCGCGGAGTTCGCCGCCTGGACGATGCAGGGCACCAGCCTTGGCACGTTGCTCGGGAAGGTGGCCTTCCTCGCCGTCGTCGGGATGCCGCGCGACGCCCTGCTCGCCTGGGGCTGGCGGGTGCCGTTCCTCGTCGCCGGTCCGTTGCTGCTGGTGGCCTGGTGGATCCGCGCGCACGCGACCGAACCAGAGGCGTTTCTGCGCGAGCATCGCCAGGCCGCCGCGCGGCACGACCCGACGGACCGATGCCTCCCGGCCGCCGAGGTGATCCGCCGGTATCCGGCCACGCTGGCGCGGGTGACCTGCCTGTCGCTGGTCGCCGTGGGTGGCCCGGTGCTGATGGTCTACGGGCTGAGCCTGACCGCCGATACCGTCAGATACGGAGGCGGCGGGAACCCGGCGACTGGTGCCGCGGGAGATCTGGCGTCCCCGATCGACTCGAACACCTACCTGCTGGTGCTCATCGGCGTGACCGCGTGGGCGATGCTGCTCCAGCCGCTGTGGGCGCGGCTGTCCGACCGGGTGGGACGCCGTCCGGTATTCGCCGCCTCGCTCGTGTGCTCGGTGCCGCTGTTGATCGTGTGCTTCGACGGGCTCCTGTCCGGATCGGTGGCCCGGTTCGCGCTCGGCGCGTGGGCCTACACGACCGCGTGGTCGGCGGCCAACGCGGTCGGGGCAGCCCTTTTCGCGGAGCAGTTCCCGACCAGGGTCCGATACACGGGAACTGCCCTGGCGACGCAGCTCGGCATGATCGTCGCCGGCTTCTCGCCGACGATCATGGCCGCCCTGCAGGGTCCGCCGACGCAGGGTTGGCTCCCAGCCATCGCCTTCGCGGCGGCGTGCCTGCTCATCGCTGCGACGGCGACGCTGCTGACACCAGAAACGCGTTCCGTGGGCTTGCGGCAGCTCGGGCAGCCGCGACAGCAATGCGAAAGCCCCGCCGTGTCGGGCGGGGCTTTTCGCAGGAACGACGGTCACTGTCGTGAACCTGCGCCAGGAGAGTGGGCCTAACAGGACTTGAACCTGTGGCCTCTTCCTTATCAGGGAAGCGCTCTAACCGACTGAGCTATAGGCCCGGGACGCGGTCCCTCGTGAGGATCGCGCGCAGTCACGTTACCCCACGTCCGGCGCGGGCGGCAAAACGCCTCCGGCCCGGCAGGCCTCGGACGACGCGGCGGGATCCGTTACCCCATCCGTGGCGAGGAGCGGCGACCCGTCAGTCGTCCGACAAGACCCGTCAGTCGTCCGACAGGGTGACCTGCACACCGCCGATCAACGTGGCGCACACGTTGTAGATGAACGCCGCCAGCGTGGACAGCGCGGTCAGCAGCAGCACGTCGATCGTGCCGAACACGACAGCGAGCGCCACCACGCGCCCGAAGCCGAACCAGTCCCCGACCTCGAGGCGGCTCGTCTCCGCCGCGCCGGCCTGGAGCTCGTTGACCGACTCCGTGATCGTGGAGAACACGCCCATTCCGTTGAGCATCCCCCACAACACCGCGACCGCCACCACGCCCGCGATCCCCAGGGCCACCGACAGCAGGAAGGAGATCTTCAGGACGGAGAAAGGGTCGATGCGCGAGACGGTCAGCTTCACCCGCCGCGTGTCGTCGTCCGCCGAGCCGGGGCGCGGCGCCGGCGGCACACCCGTCGTGGCGCGCGGCGTGGTGACGCCGGACGGGCGCGAGCTGCCATTGCCCGTGGGTGTAGCGCCCGACTCTCGGCCCGGGGTCCCCGAGCCTGGAGTCGCGGAACGAGGAGCCGTGCTGTCCATGCTCACTCGAGACCTCCGTCGGGTTCGTCGTCGCTCGTTAGGCTACCTTCCCCATCCTCGGTCGGCGTCACCGCCGCCTCGCCGAAATCGCCCGTGGCACTAACCTCGTCACCCTTAGACCGGCCTGAGGCAGCCACGCTGCTCGAACCGTCCGGCTCCCCGTCGCCATCGGTCCCGTTCTCGGCGTCCTCGTCCTCGGCCTCGGCGTTGCGGGCCACCGCGACGATCGCATCCCCAGGGTCCGGCTTCGCGAACTGCACACCCATCGTGTTGCGACCGGTCTGGCGCACCTCGTCGACCCGGCTGCGGACGATCTTGCCCTTCTCCATCACGACCATGACCTCGTCGCCCTCGTTGACCGTGAGAGCGCCGACCAGATCCCCGCCGCGGTCCGAGATCGCGGCCACGCGCACGCCGAGGCCCGCACGCCCCTTCACCGGGTAGTCCGACGCGGGCGTGCGTTTGGCCAGGCCGTTCTCGAACACCACGAACACGTCGGGATCGCTGCCTTCGGGGATCAGGCACATCGAGAGCAGGTGGTCCCCGTCGCGGAATTTCATCCCGGTGACCCCGCTCGTCGCTCGGCCCATCGGCCGCAAGGTGTCGTCGCCGGCGTGGAACCGTAGGCTCTGCCCCCGGCGCGACACCAGGAGCAAGTCGTCCTCGGCGGAGCACACCCGCGCCCCCACCAGCTCGTCGCCGTCGCGGAGGTTCACGGCGATGAGGCCGCCGGAGCGCGGCGAGTCGTACTCCGCGAGCCGGGTCTTCTTGACCAGGCCGTCTCGCGTCGCCAACACCAGGTAGGGCGCGACCGAATAGTCAGGAAGCGCCAGGACCGCCGCGATCCGCTCGTCGGGCAGGAAGGCGAGCAGGTTCGCGACGTGCTGACCCTTCGCGTCCCGGCCAGCCTCGGGGAGCTCGTACGCCTTCACCCGGTAGACCCGCCCCAGGTTGGTGAAGAACAGCAGCCAGTGGTGGGTGGTGGTCACGAAGAAGTGCTCGACGATGTCGTCGCCGCGCAGCTGCGCCCCGCGGA
>CAKUSI010000122.1 GCA_934678955.1 uncultured Austwickia sp.
TGTCTGCGCCGGAGAAGCGCGTCCACTCCGTACAGCCTCTGTCTGCGCCGGAGAAGCGCGTCCACGCCGTACAGCCTCTGTCTGCGCCGGGGAAGCGCGTCCGGGCCAAGGTCATCTGTCGGCGAAGGCGGCGCGTACGTCCTCCACGATCAGCCGGCGGGCGGCGCGACCCTCCGGGGTTGGGGTGAGCGGATGTACGTGGACCACGCCGGGCTCCTCGTGCAGCGTGACGTCCACGCCGACGGCTCGGGCCTTGTCGGTCAGCAGGTGGGCGTCCGGCAGGAGGATGTCGCGGGTCCCGATGAACACCGTGAGCGGACCTAACTCGGTCAGGTCCCCGAAGATCGGGCTGACCAGCGGGTCCTCCAGGGGCAGATCGCCCCGCCAGTAGTTGGCGAGGACCCTGGCGCCCTCCACGGCGAGCCAGGGATCGTGCGGTGCGACCTCCTCGATGCCGGGGTGAGTCAGTCCCAGGTCGAGGGCCGGAGCGATGAGGACGGTACGGGGCAGCCTCACCCCATGCCGGTCTCGCGCGAGCAGTGCCGCCGACAGCGCGATCTGCCCGCCGGCGGAGTCGCCGACCAGGCACGCCGGCTCGTCGTCGTCCACGGGGCCGTCATTCGGGCGGTCCCCGCAGTCGAGTTCACCCGCCACGAGCTCCCCGTCCGCGAGTGGCCCGGCGGCGAGGCGGCCGGCCGCCAACTCGGCGAACCGCGGCACCACGTCGGCCGCGGTCGCGAAGGGCGACAAGGGATAGATCGGCACGGTCACCGCGGTCCTCGCCTGCGCGGCGATCTGGGCGATCAGGTACCAGTGCGGAGCGGCGATCTCGCCGGCCCAGCCGCCTCCGTGGGCGTACACCACCCGACCTCGCGCGGCCCCGTGGCGCGGGCGCACCGTGTAGATCGGCCAGCCGTAGCGGCGACCCACCTGAAAGGTCACGTCGCGCCGGATGGCGCGCGGAGGTCCGTACGGGCGCGGCCGCAGCGCCAGCTCCGCGACGCGGGCGTGGGCGGCGTCCGCGGTGCTGAACGGGCGCTGAGCGCGCATCGCGCGCAACGCCAGCGGGATGACCCGATCGGACACGAAGGACATCGACATCTCCTGGACACAGGCAGGGCAGGGGCGGCCCTCGAATCAGATCGGGGGCGGAGCGTCCATTGTGGTTGCTCGCGCGGGATGCCGCGGCGTCGGGACGGCAGCCGCAGGACGGTGCCCATCCGACGCCAGACGATTGCGCGGCGAGACGAGTTGCCGCTGAAGGTGATCCGTCCCGGGGTGTGAGCCAGATCGCAATAGCCGACGATTTAGGCGTTTAGAGCCCTTTGACCAGGGCATTGACATGTTGGGAGCCGCGCGCTCGGCGAGAGCGTCGGCCTCCCGCAGTCCGAAGCACCGCCGGAAAGAAGGGGATCCTTATGTTCGACCGGATGTCGGAACACGAGATCGGCAACCTTTACAAGGCCACAGTGATCGACGACTCGGGAGACAAGGTCGGCAAGGTCACGCAGGTGTTCCTCGACGACCGGACCGGTGACCCGTCGTGGGTGAGCGTGCGGACCGGGTTCTTCGGGACCAAGGAGGCCCTGGTCCCCTTGCCCGAGGCTCGATACGCCGACGGCGAGATCCACGTCCCATACCGCAAGGCGTTCGTGAAGGACGCCCCACACATCGACGCGGAGCACCACCTTGACGAGCAGGAGGAGCGAGCGCTCTACCGCTACTACGGCATGGACGAGCGCTACGAGCAGGACCCCCGCGCCGGGGTCGCTGCGGGCGGGATGCGCGGCGATCGACCGTTTGACGAGCGACGCTCAGACGAGCGCCACGGGGACGAGCGGTACGCAGATGCGCGGGGCGACGACGAGAGGCTCCGGGACGAGAGGCTCCGGGACGACCGGCTGAGAGACGAGCGGTTCCGGGGTGGGGACCCGAGGAACGACGAGGCCGCCATGGCGGAACGGGGCACCGGGCGCGGCGACCTGGCCGTCACCGAGGGCGTCAACGCCACGGCCGGTATGGGTGAGGACGAGCGTCTTCGCGAGGAGTTCCGCGTCGAGGAGGCCGGGGGTCGGCGCCATGACCCCTACAGCCCGGACGAGCCGCACCTGCGCGAGGGAGCCCTGGCGCGTGAGGGCGACGTCATCCGTGAGGACGTCGCCGTTCACGAGTCGGGCGGTCGACGGTACGAGCCCGACGTGCCCGGTCACGGAACCGGCCGGGACGACCTCCACGACGCCGAGAGGCCCCACGGTCGGGACGCCGACGACCTGCGGGGTCATGATGACCTGCGGGACCGCGACGACCTTCGGGACCGCGACGACCTTCGGGGTCGTGATGATCTGCGGGATCGCGACGACCTGCGAGACCGCCGGGACGAACGGGAGCGCCTGGACGAGCGCTACCGGGACGAGCACTACCGGGACGAGCGCCGAGGCGATGACCGGGACGACTACAGGGAGGGCGACCGGCGCGGGATGGGGAGTGCCGCGGGAGCCGCCGCCGCGGGCGGTGTGATCAGCGACCGGACCTCCAGGGACGACGATCCGAGCGGCGGCTGGCGACCCCGGCTGCGCCGCCACGCGTGGGATGACTCGGAGGGCCGCCGGGGCGCACGCGACCAGGACGTGCGGGATGTCGAGCCCGTCGACTACCGGGAGGGCGAGCTGCGCGACGTGGAGCCGCGCGACCGTGAGGGGCGCGAACGCGATCTGCGTGACGTCGACCCCCGCGAGCGGGAGGCCCGGGGTTCCCGCGGCCAGCGGGAGGACCCGCGCGGCATCTGACGAATGCCCCGCCCGGCGTGGGCCCGGTGCCCACCCGGCGTGGGGCCGCGCGCGATCCGCGATCGATGGCGCCCACCTCCTGAGGTGAGGCGCCATCGACGTGCTCGCCTCGGTTCGCGCAGTGCGACGCCACCTCCGGTGGGGCGGGCGCGGCCTACGACGGGCCCAGGAGCCGGAGGAACTCGCCCACCGCCGTCACGACCGCCTCCGGAGCGTCGCGATGCGGGCTGTGCCCGCACTCGGGGAGCTCCACGAGCGTCGTGCGAGGCACTCGGCGCGCGATCCCGCGGATCTGCTCCAGGGTCCCGTACTCGTCACCGACGCCCTGGATCGCCAGCACCGGGCACCCGATCGCTGACAACTCGTCTTCGATCGTCCAGCCAGCGAACGCCGGCGCGAGCCAGGCGTCGGCCCACCCCCAGAAGGCCGAGTCCGGGTCGTCGTGGTGCGCGCCCAGGCCCTCCTTGAGCGACCCGCTGAGGTATGCCTCCCGGGCCCGCTCGATGCCCCGCAGCGTGACGTCCTCGACAAGGATGTGGGGCGCCATCACGGCAACGCCGGCGACCCGGTCGGGAAGGGCCGCCGCGAAGAGCAGCGCGATCGTCGCGCCGTCGCTGTGCCCGAACGGCACGACCGGTTGCGTGTCGAGCCCCACGGCGTCCAGCAGCGCCGGGAGGACTTCTCGCGCCTGCCGGTGCAGGTAATCCGGGCCCCAGCGTTCCTCCGGCTCTCGGGGCGTCGATGCGCCGTAGCCGGGCCGGGAGAACACGAGCCCCCGGCGGCCGACCGCCGCGCAGAGCCGCTCCGGGAAGTCCCGCCAGGCCGACACCGAGCCAAGGCCCTCGTGCAGGAAGACCAGCGGCGCTGACCCCGGGGCGTGCCGGGCGCCGATCGACCGGGCGCCGGTCGACCCGGCTCCAGTCGACCCGGCTCCAGTCGACCCGGCGCCGGTCGACCCGGCTCCCACCCACTCGTACTCGACGCCGACCGCCCGACCTGCCCAGTCGATCCGCGCGATAGGGCTCACGGCAACTTCGTACCCTCCACGTCGAGATCCGGCAACACCCGGTCGAGCCAGCGCGGGAGATACCAGGCCCGTTCGCCCAGCACGTGCATGATCGCGGGCATCGCGGTCATCCGCACCACGAACGCGTCGATCAGCACGCCGATCGCAAGCGCGAACCCGATCGGTCGCACCATCGTCATCGGGGAGTGCACGAAGCTCGCGAACACGGAGGTCATGATCAGCGCGGCAGCGGTCACCACGCGCGCGCCGAGACTGAAGCCGGTATGGACGGCCGTGCGGGCCGTGTGGCCGTGGGACCAGGCGTGCTTCATGCCTGAGACCAGGAACATCTGGTAGTCCATCGCCAGCCCGAAGAGGATGCCGATGACGAGGGTCGGCAGGAAGCTCAGCACGGGTCCCGGGTGTTCCACGCCGAAGACGGGGCCCAGCCAGCCCCACTGATAGACGGCGACCACGGCGCCGAACGAGGCCAGCACCGACATGAGGAATCCCGCGGTTGCGAGCAACGGCACGACGACCGAGCGGAAGACGAGCAGCAGGAGGACCAGGGAGATCCCGACGACCACCGACAGGTACAGGGGCAGGGCGGAGGCCAACCGCTCCGAGATGTCGATGTTGGCCACGGTCTGCCCGGCGAACCCGAGACCGGTGATGCCGGTCGCCTCGATCACCTGGGCCCGATCGTTGCGCAGGTCGTGGACGAGTCGGCTCGTCGCGTCCTCCGACGGTCCGGTCTTCGGGACCACCTGGAGGACGAGACGCTGCCGGTCGTCGCTGGCCGCGCCCGGCACGACGTAGCTGACGTTGTCGACCGCCCGCAGTCGCTCCGCGACGTCCAGCTGCAGGTCGGTGAGCGCGTTCTCGTCCAGCGCCGCGGCGCGGGCCGGGTCGACCTGGGCCACCGCCACGATGGGGCCGTTCTGCCCCTCCCCGAACGACTCCTCGATCGCGGTGTAGGCCCGGTGGGCGGTGGAGTCGGCGGGTTCGTGCGATCCGTCGGGCAGCCCCAGCTTGAGCGAGGCGGCGGGGATGGCCAGGAGCGCCAGGAGCGCGGTGCAGAGGGCGAGCGTCACGAAGGGTCGGCGCGTGACCAGCCCGCCCCAGCCGTGCCCGTGATGGGCTGCATCGTGCCGTTCGTCGCTGTCCTCGGCATCCGCCTCGGCCGCGTCGGCCTCCAGCTTGGCGGCCAGGGCGGCGCGGGAGCGACCCGAGAGCACCCGCGGCCCGATCAGCCGGAGCAAGGCCGGCGTCAGCGTCAAGGAAACCAGTACGGCGGTCGCGACCGTCGCGGCCGCGGCGAGGCCCATCGTGCCGAGGAACGGGATGCCGGTGAGGACCAGCGCGGCCAGGGCGACCACCACGGTCAGCCCGGCGAAGAGGACCGCGCTGCCGGCCGTGCCGGTGGCCCGGCCGATCGACTCGTGGAGTTCCATGCCGCCGGCCAGTTGCTCGCGGTGCCGGTTGACGAGGAAGAGGGCGTAGTCGATGCCGACCGCCAGCCCGAGCATCAGGGCCAGCACCGGGGCGATGTCGGTGAGCTCCACCCACTGGGTGATCACCAGCGTGCCGAGCATGCCGGCACCGACGCCGACCAGCGCGGTCAACAGGGGCAGGCCGGCGGCGAGCAGCGAGCCGAGCATGACGACCAGCACGATGCCTGCGATCACCACGCCGATGACCTCGCCGGGACCGGCGAAGTTGAGGCTGGTGGAGATGTCGGCGGAGTAGTCGGCGCGGACGCCCGCGGCGTCGAGGGGCGCGGCGGCCGCGGGGATGGCCTGCTTCGTCTCGTCGGCGATGTCGTTGCTCGGCTCGGTGAACTGCAGGTGGACGACTGCGGCGGTCCCGTCCTCGCTCACCGATCGCAGACCGTCCATCACGGCCACGTGGCGTTCGCCCCGGCGGAGGTCTGCCGTGCCCGCTTCGAAGTCCGCGCGGCCGTTCTCCAGTGCGGCCTCCCCAGCGGCGAGCTCGGCCCGGGAAGCGTCCAGCCGCTGGCGTCCCGCTGCGAGTTGACTCTCCCCCTCGGCGACCTGGCGTTCTGACGCCTGAAGCTGGGCCCGCCCGGCCGCGAGTTGCTGCTCACCCTGCACGACTTTCGCCTGGTTGGCCTGCCACGCGGACTGGCCCTGCGCCCACTGCGCCTGCGCCGCCTGGAGCTGCGTGCGGCCTTGCGCGACCTGCGCGCGCCCGGCCGCGAGGGACCGCTCCTGCGCGGCGAGCCCGGCCTGCTGCGTGTCGACGGTGCGCGACTGGGCCGCCAGCTCGGCCTGTTGTTGCGGAAGCGCTGCCTCGGTGGCGTCGAGTTCTGCCGTGCGGGTCGCGAGTTCCTGGCCGGCGGCACTCCACTGGGACCGGCCGGCCGCGAGCTGCGCGCGGCCTGCGATCACCTGCGGGTCGTCTGCACCGGACGCCGCCTCCAGGGCGTCGAGCTGCGCCTCTTGGGCGTCGAGCTGCCCGGCCTGGGTTGCGAGCTGCTCCCGGGCCGAGGCGATCTCGGCGCGGCCCGCAGCGATCTGCGCCGGCGCGGCGTCCAGCCGTTGGCGGGCCGTCGCGATCTGCTGTCGTGCGGCGGTGAGCTGCCCGCGGCCCGCCGCGATCTGCCGCTCCGCGTCCGCGATCTGCCGGGCGCTCGCCGCCACCTTCGCGGCGTTGGCGTCGAGTTCCTTGCGACCCTGCGCCAACTGCGCGGCACCGGCGTCGAGCTGGCGCCGGGCGTCCGCGAGCCTGGCCTGGTTGGACGCCAGCTCCCGACGCCCGGCCTCCAGGCGGCCGCGGCCTTCGGCGAGCTGCCGGGCGCTTGCCACCAGTTGCCGTTCTCCCTGGGCGAGCTGCGTCTTGCCGTCCGTGATCCTGCGGGCATTCGCCGCGATCTCCGCCTCGCCGGCGCGGAGCGCAGCCGCACCCTTCGCCACCGACGCGCGGGCGTCGTCCAACTGGGCCTGAGTGGCGAACGGGTCGATGGCCGCCTCGACGCCCTCGACGTCGCCCCAATCGCGGACGACCGCCGAGACGGCGTCCTTCTGGGCCTGCGTGAACGGACGGTCGTCTGCGGTCCTCAGGACCACGGTGCCGTTTCCTCCGGCGGCGGCCGGCAGCGAGCGTCCCAAGTCGTCGATGACGTCCTGAAACTCCGTGCCCGGGATCGCCAGCTTGCCGTTGAGCGGCTTGGCGAGCATGCTCGCCGCCCCGCCGAGCGTCGCGAGCACCAGGAGCCAGGCCAGGACGACGACCCACGCGCGGCGCGCGACGAGGCGGCCGAGTCGGTAGAGAAGGTGGGCCATGTCAGCCTTCCGAGGAGGGGGAGTCAGTGGTCGCCGATGCGCGCTCTGGCAGGGACCCCTCGGCGCTCGGGGGAGCGGGGACCAACGGCCGGATGATCTCCAGCGCTCGGTGCGTCGCGTCGATGAACGCCGCGCGATCGGCCTCCGACACCGCCCCCGAATGGGTGGCGCCCCACTGCTGGCGCGCCACGTCGAACGCGGAGAGGATCGCGGCAGTGACCACGCCGACGAACAGCGGGTCGTCGCCGCGCGCGCCGAGTCGTTCCCGCCCCCACTCCTCGGCGAAGGCCGTGAACTCCTCCTCGAACGAGGCCAGGGCGTAGCGCTGGGCACGCGGGCTGGTCCGCAGGACATGCCACACCGTGGCCATCTCGGCGAGGAAGTCGCGGGAGAAGGTCGCCGATACGACCGCGCAGGCGCTGTCGATGAGGCTCTCGTGCGGCGGACGCGCCGCGAGCTGCGCCCGGATCGCGGCGAATGTCTCCCGATCGCGTGCGGCGAGCGCCGCCTCGACGCTCGGGAAGTAGTTGAAGAAGGTCCGGCGGGAGACCCCGGCCTCGTCGGCGACGCGCTGGGCCGTCAGATGATCGAGGCCGTCCGCCGCATAGAGCCGGAAGCAGGTGGAGATGATCGCGTCGCGGGTGCGCGCCTTCTTGGTCTCGTGGCGGCCGACATGGGGGGTCACGCCCCCAGATTCGGCCTGCAACTGCACTGAGAGCAACGTTGCTCTCAGTGCATGGATGTGAGAAGTGTCACGGCCGAAAAGGCTCATGACCAGCGGCGCTGCGCTGCAGGTGAACTCGTGGTCAGCGATTGGCGGCAGGGGCTCCTCGCTCGTCCCTGACGAAGCGCCCGCGAGGTGGCTCTCTTCCTCAGCCCGACGCGGCCGCGGCGGAGGCTTCCATCTCGGCCTGGGCTCGCCAGACGGCGAAGAGCACGAGCCCCGGCTCCAACCGGGCGTTGTCGTCGACGTCCACCCGGGACATCTTGGCGTTCCACGTCCCCGGCCAGGTCGTCATGACCAGGCGGTCCTGTTCCCGGAGCTCGATCGACACCTTGAAGGCGCCGACGCGGCGGGCCTGGAAGGTGCGTCCGGCCCACTCGACGTCGGCCTCCCGACGAAAGAACCCGCGCCCGCGGTAGCGCCCGACCACGGTTCCGTACCGGTCTGTGGCTTCCGAAGCCACGCCCGTCCAGCTGGTGTGGGCGAATGTCCACGACGTGCCGTCGACGGCCGACGCGTCGGTGCGCACGCCATACCAGGCCTGACGTCGCAGCGATCCGATCCCGGGGAGCGTGTACACCTTGCGATCGGTCTCGGATCGCACCATCGAGAGCTTCGCCACCGACCCAGGGTAGGACGGCGGATCGGGTGCGGATGCTGTCGCGGTGTCCGCACGCGTACGGTGATCACGTGTCCCGCACCCTGATCCTCATCCGGCACGCGAAGTCGGACTGGTCCGTGCCGGCCCAGGACCGGGATCGCCCGCTGACGCACCGCGGCCTGCGGCAGGCCCCTTACGTGGGGGAATGGCTGGCCGCACGGGACCTGGTGCCGCGTTACGTCGCCGTGTCACCGGCCCGCCGGGCCCAGCAGACCTGGGATCTTGTGCTGGAGGCCTTGGCGGCCCAGGGGCGTGACGTCGAGGGCATCGAGGTTCATACGGTGGAGGACGCCTACACGTTCTCCGGTGACGACCTGCTGGACGTGGTGGCCGGGATTCCCGGTGACGCGCCGATGGCGGCGCTCGTCGGTCACAACCCGGCGATGGAGGAATTGGTCGAAATCCTCACCGGCCAGGACGTGATCTTGAAGACGTCGGCGATGGCCGTGGTGGAGACCGACGGGCCGGGCTGGACGGCCGGGGGCTGCCGCCTGCTGGTCGCCGGCAGGCCCGCCGACGAATCCCTGTGAACCGCCTCCCGGTCCAGCGCACGATCCACATGCGGGGGCTCCACGGGAGCGCGGTGCGGGTTTGCGCGGTGCGCGTATGTGGCCGACGTGCGCTTCCGCCGATTGGTTGCGGCAGCCCGGGGTCGGGATGGAAGTGGGACCGCGCGCCGTTGACGGCGTGGAGAGGAGGCCGATCATGATCGACCTGCACCTGACCCATATCGTCCCCGAGGACCCGTACGAGGCGTTCCGCTGGGCGGAGAAACTCTTTGCCGAGCGTGACTACCTCGGGGCCGTGCGCATTCTCGAGCACCTGCTGGGGCAGGCGCCCAGCCAGACGGGCTTACTCGCGGCCCGGGAGCTGTTGGCCCGCAGCTACTTCCACTCCGCGCAACTGGGTCGTGCGGAGGAGACCGCGCGGGTCATCCTGGGCGATCACCCGGACAACTCGTATGCCGCGCTCCTCCTCACGCGCGCCCTGGAGCGGCAGGGCCGGCACGATGAGGCGGCCGAGACGCGCAAGCTCGCCGAGGCGCTCGGCGCCCTGGAGAGCTGAGTCCTCACGCAGGAAGGCAGGCGGAAGGGCAGGGAGGGGTCACTCCGCCTGCGCGTCCCCCGCCTCCGCGGGACTGGCCTTCGCGGGACTGGCCTTCGCGGGACTGGCCTCAGCAGACCTGGACTTGTCAGGACCGGCGCGCCCCGCGACGGACCTGGCCCCGTCCTGCGTCGGCTCGTCCGGCGTCCACTTGTCCCGCGTCGGCTCGTCCGGCGTCCGCTTGTCCGGCGTCAGCTTGTCCTGCGTCCGCTTGTTCGGCTTGACCGGCGTGGGTTCGTCGCGTGTCGGTGTGTCGTTCGTCGGCTCGTCCGGCGTCGTGTCCTCAGCGGGCGACGGCTCGCCCTGCCCGCGCGGCTTCTTCCAGCCGCGGACGGCCGCGGTCAGGATCCCGGCGAGCGGCACGGCCAGGAAGAGGCCCACGACGCCGAACGCCGCGCCACCCGTGGTGGACAGCAGCAGGGTCAGCAGCGGCGGGAACTGCATGGCCTTGGACAGCAGCAGCGGGGAGAGGACGTTGCCCTCGATCTGCTGCACCGCGAGCACCAGCACGAGCGCGGCGATGGCCAGGTTGAGGCCGCCGAAGAAGAG
>CAKUSI010000123.1 GCA_934678955.1 uncultured Austwickia sp.
GACCCGGGCCGTCCGGGTGGGGCTCGAGACGGCTGGGGTGGAGATCACGCCGTTCGCGCCGGGCCGACTCGGCGTCCGTACCAACGCTGAGTGACGTGATGCGACTCCTTCCCTGCGGCCGCGACGCGGTGATTCTGGAGTTCGCGGACGGTGTGCAGGTGGGCCGTTACGTAGCGGGCCTGCAGGCGGCGGGGTGGGCCATTGGCCCTGGACCTCCCGGTGTCATTGGGTCGGGTGTCGTCGAGGTGGTACCCGCGGCGCGGACGCTGATGGTCCGGGCCGGCTCCCCGGCGGCACTGCGAGAGCTGATCCCGTTGCTGCGAGGGGTGAGGCCGGTGGAGCCGGCGCGGCTGCCTGACGACGAGACGCTCGTCGAGGTCGTGTACGACGGCCCAGATCTGGACGACGTCGCGGCGTTTCGAGGGACCAGCCGGGAGGCGGTCGTGGCCGCCCACACAGGCGAGACGTGGTCGGTCGCCTTCTGCGGATTCGCCCCCGGGTTCGCCTACCTCACGAGCCTCCGCGGCGCGCAGGGTGGCTGGGACACCCCCCGATTGGAGAGCCCTCGGACGCAGGTGCCGGCCGGCTCGGTCGGTCTGGCGGGGCCCTACTCCGGCTGCTACCCGACGTCGAGCCCGGGTGGCTGGCGGTTGATCGGGCGCACGAATGCCTCGCTCTGGGACCCGGACGCCGACCCGCCCGCGCTCCTGCGCCCGGGTCGTCGCGTCCGGTTCGTCGACGTGACCGGCCGTCCAGCGCCTGCCCTCGCAAGGACCTCCGCGAAGGATCCCTCGAAGGACTCCTCGAAGGATTCCGCGAAGGATTCCGCGAAAGCCCCCGCGGGCGACCAGGACCGGACGAGGAAGGCATCGGTTCCGGGTGAGACTAGCTTTGCCCATGAGGGGGCCGTGGAGGTGCTCGACCCCGGTTCTTTGACGCTGGTCGAGGACCTGGGCCGGTTCGGTCACGCGGCAGTCGGCGTGGGCCGCTCCGGTGCCGCAGACCACGGCGCCCATCGGCTGGCCAACCGGTTGATCGGCAACGACGAGACCGCCGCGACCCTGGAGGTGCTCGCCGGAGGACTACGGCTGCGCGCGCTCCGGGCGACGGAGATCGCGATCGCCGGTGCGCCGGTGGCCAGTACCGTGGACGGCCGGCCCGCGCCCTTCGCCGAGCCCGTTTTTCTGGCCGCCGGCGCGGAGCTTCGCCTCGGGCGTCCGAGCCTCGGCCTCCGCAGCTACGTCGCGATCCTCGGCGGGATCGCAGTCGCACCCGTGCTCGGCAGCCGCTCTCGCGACACGATCGCCGGGCTCGGGCCTGCGCCGCTGGCGGCCGGTGACCTGCTGGCATCCGGTACGCATGCGGTACGCCCGGCGGACGCCGCCATGGTGGGTTTCGCGCTGGGGAGCGGCGACGGCCCGGACGCCGTGTCGTGGACCGGCACGACCGCAGCGGGGCGGGAGGCCGCCGCGGCCACCGCCGTCCGCGGACCCCTCGGCGGAGTGGTCACCCTCACCGGGACCTGGGGACCGCGCGCCGATTGGTTCCAAGCTGCCGCGCGGCGGCTCCTCACCTCGTCGACCTGGACCGTGCGGTCTGACAGCGACCGGGTGGGGGTCCGCTGCGATGGACCCACGGTCGAGCGCTTCGTCGCGGGCGAACTTCCCAGCGAGGCGGTCACGCGTGGCAGCATCCAGATCCCGCCGTCCGGGCAGCCGGTCATCTTCCTGGCGGACGCCCCGACCACTGGCGGCTACCCGGTGATCGGCGTGCTCGACCCCGAGGCCGTGGACGCCCTCGCCCAAGCGCGTCCCGGCGACGCCATACGTATCGCCCTCGCGGCGCCGCGCTACCCCCACGATCTCAGCGATCTCGATGAGCGCTGCGAGGATTCCCTGTGAGGGCGCGGCGGTAGGGTGCGCCATGGCCGCGGCGCTGTCCTGGTACGTGCCCCCGAGATTCCCGCTGGTCGAGGTGCTGCCCCACGTGCGGACGCCCGAGGGGTCGGAGCCGGTGCGCTGGTTCGTCGGCTTCAACGGGCGCGTCGGGCGGCCGGCGGACGAGGTAGCCCTTGGCTGGCGCCTCTGCACGCGCCCCCACGGGTCACCGCTGCACGTGGTGGTGTCGACGGAAGCCAGGCGACGAGGACACGACCCGGACGCATCGGGGAGGTGGCGGGCGGCCGGGCTTGCGCTCGACGGTGCGTTGCCATGGCTGTTCGGATCGGATCCGCCTCGGACGGACGCGAGAGAGTTGCAGGCGCTCACCGATCCCGCGCGGTGGTCACCCACCTTCGTGGTGATCGGCCCGCATCGGCGGGCCGCGTGGGGTACCCGCGTGCGCAGCGACAGCGCCGGAGATGTGCAGACCGGTGATGCGCGCTCCGGTGATGCGCACTCCGGTGATGCGCACTCCGGTGATGCGCACGACAAGCGCGTCACATGGGATCTGCATGTCAGGGGTGTGAACTCCAGGAGGGTCCACGGCACAGATGTGCATGCCGGATACCACGTTGGCGAACGCACCACCGTGGCGTGGGCATCCGTGGGGGTCGACATGACGGCCGTGCCGCTCGCCACGCTGACCGATGGACGCGACTACGCGCTGGACCCGCTGGCTCCTCACACGGCTGAGCAGCTGAGGTCGGACTGGGAGCGCTATCTCGCCGAAATCCGGGCGACGAGGTCACATCGTCGGGACACCACGAGTTGACGTGGTGACGTCACTGAGACGTGTTGACGCGGTGACGTCACTGAGACGAGTTGACGTGGTGACGTCACTGAGACGAGGTGACGTGGTGACGTCACTGAGACGTGGCGGGGACGATGAACCCGTGACTCAGCCGCTGTCTGCGCCACACCGGCCGAGTCGGAGATCAGGTCCCCTGCAGGAACGCCTTCGCCTTCGTGGCCAGCTGCGCCCCCGTCAGCTCGAAGGCTTCCAGCAGCTCTCGCGGCCCGCCGGTCTCTCCGTACCGGTCATCCACCCCGAGCCGCAGCACCCGCGTGGGGCGCACCTGAGACAGCAACTCGCACACCGCGCCGCCGAGCCCGCCCGCGATCTGGCCCTCCTCGGCGGTCACGGCGCAGCCGGTCTTGGTCGCGCTCGCGAGGATCGTCTCTGTGTCCAGCGGCTTCACGGTCGGGACGTGGACGACCTCGGCGGAGATGCCCGCGTCCGCCAGGGCCTTCGCGGCGACCAAGAGTTCGTACGTCATGGTGCCGGTTCCGATCAGGGACAGATCGGTGCCCTCCTGGAGCACGTACGCCTTCCCGATCTCGAACGGCGACTCCGGCGTGGAGAAGATGGGTGTCTTGTCCCGGGCGAGACGTAGGTAGCACGGCTTCGGCGAAGCCGCCATCGCCAGCGTCGCCTTCTCGGCCTCGAGCGAGTCGCCGGGGCACAGGACGACCATGCCGGGCATGATGCGCATCAGCCCGATATCCTCGAGCATCTGATGGGTGGCGCCGTCCGGGCCCGTGATGAGCCCGGCGTGCGAGCCCACCGTCTTCACCGGCATCTCGTTGAGGCAGGACGTCGTCTTGATCTGCTCCCAACACCGGCCGGGGGAGAAGGCCGCATAGCTGGACGTGAACGGGATCTTGCCCATCGCCGCCATACCGGAGGCGACCGTGGCCAGGTTCTGCTCGGCGATGCCGACCTCGATGAAGCGGTCGGGGAACTCCTTCTTGAACAGCGACATCTGCGTCGAGTCGGTCAGGTCCGCGCAGAGAGCGAGCACGTTCTCGTCTCGCTTGCCGGCCTCGAGCAGCCCGCGGCCGAACCCCATCCGGATCGGCTCCTGCTGCACGTCGGGCGAGCCGATCTGCGGGTTGAGCGGGAAGTCGGTACGCGCGTCGGTGGCGGTCATCAGTTGGCCTCCTTCTCTGCGGCCTTGTAGTCAAAACCGGCGGCCGGGTCGCTGACGCCCTCCAGCCACTCCTCCGCCTGGGCCTTGCTCGGCGGCTTGCCGTGCCAGCCGAAGTCGTACTCCATGAAGCGCACCCCCTTGCCGGGGATGGTGTTCGCAATGATCGCGGTCGGCCGGTCGACGACCGCCTTGGCTTCGTCGATCGCGTTGATCAGCGCCCGGCACGAGTGGCCGTTGCACTCCAGGACGTGCCAGCCGAACGTGCGGAACTTGCCGGCCAGGTCGCCGAGCGGCATGACGTCCTCGGTGCCTCCGTCGATCTGGATGTAGTTGCGGTCGACGATCGTGATGAGCTGGCCGAGCCCGTACTTGGCGGCGAACATCGCCGCCTCCCAGACGTTGCCCTCGTTGAGCTCCCCGTCCCCCTGGAGCACGTAGACGAACCGGTGCGGGTTGCGGTCGATGTGCTTGAGCACCCACGCCATGCCGGCTCCCTGCGAGAGGCCCTCGCCCAGCGGGCCGGAAGTGCTCTCCACGCCGGGCAGGGCCGTGCGCTCGGGGTGCCCCTGCAGACGGGTCCGGAACTTGCGCAGCGTGTGGAGCTCCTCCAGCGGCAGGTAGCCGGCGTGGGCCAGCGCGGCGTAGAGGATCGGCGCCGTGTGCCCGTGGCTGAGCAGGCAGATGTCCCGCTCTTCCCAGTCCGGGTTGGCGGGGTCGTGGTTGAGGCTGTGGAAGTACAGGACCGTCAGCATCTCCGCCATGCCGAGAGGCCCCGCGGAGTGCCCGCTGCCTGCCGCGGCCAGCATGTCCATGACCGACGCGCGGAGGGCCGCGGCGATGTCGTCGAGCTCCGCGATGTCTCGGGTTGCCTGTGTGCTCATGATGTCCTCCCCGGTTCGACCGACGCGAGCCCCCGTGGGCGTCGCGGATTGTCGCCGCTGGGGCGGCACCGGGGGAGCGCGGGCTGGGGCCCGGCCGAACGGTCGGGGAGGGCCGCGTGTCTCCGGGACGCGGAGCGCCGTGGGCTCACCACTGCGGGGCTCACGGTACCCCTCGCCAGGACATGCCCGCAGTTGTTCCGTCAGGCTCGGGGACCGGTGTCGGCGACGTCACTCTCGGGTTCGCCCCTCTCCCTTTCGCGCGCTCTTATCCGTCACGACGTGGTGCACCGTTCTCCGTTTCGTGGACCTGGGTCTCGCAGGCTTCAGGTTGGTCGACCTCCGGGGGCATTCTCATCGGGTGCGCCGCCAGCGGGTGCGTTCCCATCCGGCGCGCGCCCGTCGAGAGCGTCCCCATCGGGTGCGTCCCCATCGAGTGCGCGCCCGTCGAGAGCGTCCCCGTCGGGAGCGTCGGCGTCGGGAGGATTCGCGCCCTCCGCCCGCTCCCAGGCGTCGTACCGCCAGAAGGCGGGCACCGCCACGGTGACGATCGCGAGGACCACGATGACCAGAACACCTCCGGCGATGGTGGTCGTGGCGGCGCCGATGCTGGTGGCGACCCCGCCGTGCAGGACGTCGGCGATCCGCGGCCCGCCGACGACCACGACGGTGAAGACGCCCTGGAGCCGCCCGCGCACCTCGTCGGCCGCGGCGCCCTGCAGCATCGACTGGCGAAACGCGGCCGAGGCCATGTCCGCGGCCCCCGCCGCGACCAGCATCGCGGCCGCCGGCAGCAGCCACGGGTGGGTGTGGCCGCCTGCCAGGGACGCGAAGCCGCCGAAGCCGACGATGAAGGCGCCCCAGAGCGCGATGCAGACGACGACCGCGCGGCCGTGATGGCGTACTCGACTCACCCACCCCGAGAACACACCGCCGAGGACGGCCCCGACCGGGATCGCCGCGAACAAGACGGCGAACGCGAACCCGCCCGCGGGCGGCCCCCCGAAGTCCACCTGCGCCATCTCCGGGAACAAGGCCCGGGGCATCCCGAACACCATCGCGATGATGTCGACGAGGAAGCTCATGAGCAGTACGGGGTGGCGGGCTACGTACGCGAAACCGTCGATCACCGAACGCAGCCCGGGGGCGCGGGCCCTGCTCGGCACCCCGCCGTCCCGACGATCCACCGGGAGCGGCGGGAGGCGCCATACCGCCGCAAGTGTGGCGAACAGTGTGATCGAGTCCACGAGGTAGAGCGAGGCGTACCCGAGCACGGGGATCATCGCCCCGCCGATCAGCGGCCCCGCGATCCCGCCAGCCATGAGCACGGTCATGTTCAGGGAGTTCGCGGCGGGCAGCTGTCCGATCGGGAGCAGGGCGGGCAGGATCGCGCTGCGCAGCGGTTGGTTGACCGCGAAGAACGCCTGCTGCAGCGAGAACAGGGAGAGGAGCAGCCACGGATTCGTCGACCCGACCGCGGCCTGGGCCCAGAACGCCACGGAGGTCCCGATCAGCCCCCACGTGGTGATGACCAGCAACCGGCGCCGGTCGACGTGGTCGGCCAACGCGCCGCCCCACAGACCGAAAACGATGAGCGGTACGAGTCCGAAGAGCCCGCTCAACCCGACGTACGCCGAACTGCCGGTGTCGGCGTACAGCTGCGCCGGCACGGCGACCACGGTCAGCTGCGCGCCGATCACGGTGACGATGCCCGCGAGCCACAGCCTGCGGAAGTGATCGTTGGCGAGTGGCCGGGAGTCGGCCAGCAGGTGGCGGATGCTCACGGCGCACCTACCGGACTCGGCCGGTCCCCTGTCGAAGACACGACGCCCGTCCTATCACGTGCCCGCCTCGTGACGCCCGTCCCATCACGACCCGGCGCACGACATACGCGCCGTCGGCCATCGGACGTGAGGTGGCGCCTCGTGGACGAGGTCTCGCTGCTCACTCTCGCGCTGCTGGTCGTCGCGTCGTTCGCGGCCGGCTGGATCGACGCGGTCGTGGGCGGCGGCGGGCTGATCCAGCTGCCGGCCCTGGCGGTGGCCTTCCCCCACGCTGTGCCCGTACAGCTCCTCGCGACCAACAAGCTGGCCTCCGCGTGCGGGACGGCGATGAGCACCGCGACATACCTGCGTCGCGTCCGCCCCGACCTGCGCACCGCGGTGCTGCTCGCGCTGGCGGCGTGGGCGGGCTCCACGGGCGGGGCATTCATCGCTTCTCGGATCCCCCGGGAGGCGTTCAACCCACTGATCCTTCTCGTGCTGGTCGGCGCCGGTGCCTACACCCTGGCCAAGCCGTCCCTCGGCCAGATCGAGGCGCTGCGGCACACGCGCCGTCGGCACCTGACGTACGCGCTGGCGATCGGCCTGGGGGTCGGTGTGTGGGACGGCGCCCTCGGGCCGGGGACGGGGTCGTTCTTCGCGTTCCTTCTCGTGGGGGTGCTCGGGTACGCGTTCCTGCAGGCCACCGCGATGGCCAAGGTTGCCAACCTCGCCACGAACCTTGCTGCCCTTGCGGTCTTCATCCCGCAGGGCGCGGTCGTCTGGCACGTGGCGCTTCCGATGGGCGTGGCCAACGTGCTCGGCGGCTGGCTAGGGGCGCGCACGGCCGTGGCGCGCGGGCACGCTTTCGTGCGCGCGGTGTTCGTGCTGGTGGTGGGCGGGTTCGTGGTGCGGATCGGGTACGACGTGTGGCGCCAGTTCCTCGGGTGAAGCTCGCGTCTCAGCGCGCTCAGGGTCGGCTGTGAGCGTCACCGGGGAGCAGGGCAGGGGATCGTCCCCGGGAGCGGCACCGGCGTCGCTTGGCTGTCAGCGGGTCCGTGCCGCGAGCCGGCGCAGCCGCAGGCCCTGCAGCAGGAGCGAGGTCGCGAGTACAGCGCCTACACCCTCCCCGGCGCGCAGACGCAGAGCGAGGAGAGGCTCGAGGCCGAGCTCGCGGAGCACGAGTTCATGGGCCAGTTCGCGGCTGCGCTGTCCTGCGATGAGATAGGCGTGCACCGCTGGCTCTAGGCGCTGCGCGATCAGTGCGGCGACCGACGTGGCGAGCCCGTCGAGGACGACGCCGGTCCCTGCACCCGCGGCGCCCAGGACGACGCCGACCAGGACCGCGATCTCGGGTCCACCGAGCCCTGCGAGCAGGTCGATCGGGTCGAGGTCGTCACGGGCCGTCGGAAGGCGGGTGGAGAGGTGCGGCTGCGGGCTTCCGGGCGTCCCGGAGGCGCTCACACGGGTACCCCCCCTCGTCATGTCCGCGTGAGGCTCGCCGAGGCGACCCTCCGCAACCATCCGGGCCAGGGCTGTCGCGACGACCTGCTGCTTGCGAGCGAGGATGGCCGCGTCCGACCCCGATCCCAGACCGACGGTCTCCTCGGGGAGGAGGCCCAGCACCGCGCAGGAGAGCGCCGACGCCACCGTCGTGTTGCCGACCCCGACCTCGCCCAGCGCCACCAGGCCGCGATGGGCGGCCCGCGCGCCGAGGTCGCGTCCCGAGGCGACCAGGCGTTCCACCGCGGCGCGGGTCATGGCGTCGCCGTGCGCAAGGTCGCCGCGACGGTCGTCCGGGGTACGCACGTTCACGGCGCCCGGCAACGGGTCACCCGCCACGCCGGCGTCCACCACGATCACGTCGAGTCCAGCGCCGGAGGCCGCCACGGTGCCTAGTCCCCGACCGGAGGCCGACGCCTCGAGCACGTCGCGCGTGACGCTGGGCGGGTAGGCGGACACGCCCAGCCCGGCGACCGGATGATCGGCACCCACCAGCACCAACGTGCCCCCCTCCACAGCGCCGGCCCCGGCGGCGACCAGGGCGTCGAGAGCCCGGTCGAGTACCCCGAGGGAACCGGGCGGAGACAGTAGGTCGTCGGCGTCGTCGGTCGCCGCGACCACGCGCGTTTGGTCTGGGGACTTGAGGTGGTTCGGCGGGGGAGCGGGCGGCCGGCGGAGCCCGGTCGCGATGGAAGCCGTATCCCTCGTCTCGCGGTCTGTCAGGTCCCTGTCCGTGGCGCCTTCATCCGTCTTGGTGCGGGCGTCATTGGTGCGGGCGTCATTGGTGCGGGCGTCATTGGTGCGGGCGTCATTGGTGCCGCCGCGATTGGCGAGAGCATCATCCAGGGCCTGACGTTCTGCCACGTGGCGACCATCGGCATCGCGAGAGACCCCTGGATCAGGGGCCAGTGGATCAGGGGCCAGTGGATCAGCGGCGGGGCGATCTCTTGCGGGGCGACCCGTACCGTTGACAGCGCTTGCCGAATCGTCCGCGTCGCCCGCTTCTCCACGCGCGACTGCTGGCCCGCTGCCCGAATCTTCGACCTGTTCCAGAGGCGAAGCGGGCCAGCGCTCGGCCAGGATCACCTCGTCCAGGGGGAGCCTCGACGACCAGGCGAGACGCTGCAGGCCGGGCTCCGGGGGGCGTTCGTCGGGCCAGCCCAGGCAGAGCCAGCCCAGGGTTTCGACGCCGTCGGGCAGGCCCAGCAAGGCCTGGAGGTCGTGCGGTTCGAAAAGGGTCACCCAACCCATCCCGAGGCCGTGGGCGCGGGCGGTGAGCCACATGTTCTCGATCGCGCAGGCACAGGACCACAGGTCGGCGTCGGGGAACGTCGCGCGTCCGAGCACGCCCGCGGCGGGGGTCCGCCGGTCACATGCCACGACGATGCCCAGGGGCGCCTCGCGCAGCCCTTCGAGTTTGAGGTCGAGCAGTCGCTGGGCGCGGTCGGACGTAAACGCAGCCGCCTGCCGGAGCCGTAGCGAATCCGCCATGGCGGCGGCCCGGTCCCTGGTGGCGGGGTCGGCCACGACGATGAATCGCCACGGCTGGCTGTGTCCCACCGACGGGCCGAGGTGCCCGGACTCGATGACGGCGCGAACGAGGTCCTCGGGGACGGGGTTTGGCCGGTACCGCCGGATATCGCGCCGGCCCGCCACGATGCGTCCCAGCGCCTCGATCGCCTCGACGGGGAACGCCCAGCCGGCGGGATCCTCGGCGCGCTCGTACGCGGAACTGGTGTCGCCGACCGTAGGAATCGGTCGGGGCCAGATCGTCGCAGGTGCGGGCACGTCTGGGCGGGAAGTCATGGGCCCAACCTAGTGCGGCCTCCGACCCCCCGAGGGTGGCCTACGTGCGATACGGGTCTCAAGCCACCGGGCGTCCGATCCGACGTTTTTGCGGCGCGGGCAATCCTGGAGCGTCCTGGCCCGACCAGAAGGGGATGTCGAGTCCCGGAAGGCGTCCTCAGGTGCGGGTGTCCTCCGTGCGGTCGTAGCTGCCGGGGGTGAGGTCCCAGTGGACGTACCGGCCGTGTTCGTCGGGGACGGGAGCGATGGTCGCTG
>CAKUSI010000124.1 GCA_934678955.1 uncultured Austwickia sp.
CGACCATGACCTCATCGCCCTCGTTGACCGTGAGCGCGCCGACGAGGTCCCCGCCGCGGTCGGAGATCGCGGCGACGCGCACGCCGAGGCCCGCACGCCCCTTCACCGGGTAGTCCGATGCCGGAGTCCGCTTGGCCAGCCCGTTCTCGAACACCACAAACACGTCCGGGTCGACGCCCTCCGGGATCAAACACATCGACAGCAGGTGGTCACCGTCCCGGAACTTCATCCCTGTGACCCCGCTCGTGGCCCGGCCCATCGGACGGAGCGTGTCGTCGCCCGCGTGGAACCGCAGGCTCTGCCCCCTCCGCGAGACCAGCAGCAGGTCATCCTCGGCGGAGCACACCCGCGCCCCGACCAGCTCGTCGCCGTCACGCAGGTTCACGGCGATGAGGCCGCCGGAGCGTGGCGAGTCGTACTCCGCGAGCCGGGTCTTCTTGACCAGCCCGTCCCGCGTCGCCAACACCAGGTAGGGCGCGACCGCGTAGTCCGGCAGCGCCAGAACGGCCGCGATCCTCTCGTCGGGCAGGAAGGCGAGCAGGTTCGCGACGTGCTGACCCTTCGCGTCGCGGCCGGCCTCCGGCAGCTCGTACGCCTTGACCCGATAGACCCGCCCGAGGTTGGTGAAGAACAACAACCAGTGGTGGGTCGTGGTGACGAAGAAGTGCTCCACGATGTCGTCGCCGCGCAGCTGGGCGCCGCGGACGCCCTTGCCGCCGCGTCGCTGGGAGCGGTACGAGGTCACGGCCGTCCGCTTGGCGTACCCGCCCCGCGTGATCGTGACCACGACGTCCTCGTCGGGGATCAGGTCCTCCATCGACATGTCGCCGTCGAAGGGGAGGATCTGAGTGCGGCGCTCGTCGCCGAACCGCTCCACGATCTCCGCCAGTTCCTCCGAGACGATCGACCGCTGGCGCGCCGGCGTCGCGAGGATGTCCTCGTAGTCCGCGATCCGCAGCGCGAGCTCGTCGTGCTCGTCGATGAGCTTCTGGCGCTCGAGCGCGGCGAGCCGGCGCAGCTGCATGGTGAGGATCGCCTCGGCCTGAACCTCGTCGATGTCGAGCAGCGCCATCAACCCGGTGCGGGCGTCCTCGACCGTCGGCGAGCGCCGGATCAACGCGATCACCTCGTCGAGCGCGTCGAGCGCCTTCAGAAGCGCCCGCAGGATGTGCATGCGCTCCTGCGCGCGGGCCAGGCGGTATTGCGTCCGCCGGACGATGACCTCGATCTGGTGGTCCACCCAGTAGCGCACGAACGCCGAGATCGGCAGCGTCCGCGGCACCCCGTCGACCAGGGCCAGCATGTTGGCCCCGAACGTGGTCTGCAGCTGGGTGTGCTTGTACAGGTTGTTGAGGACGACCTTGGCCACCGCGTCGCGCTTGAGCACGATGACCAGGCGCTGCCCGGTGCGCCCCGACGTCTCGTCCTTCACGTCGGCGATGCCGGCGAGGCGACCCTCCTTCGCCAGCTCGGCGATCTTGCGAGCGAGTGCGTCCGGGTTGACCTGGTACGGCAGCTCGGTCACGACCAGGCAGGTGCGCCCCGAGATCTCCTCCACGACGACTCGAGCGCGCATCACGATCGAGCCGCGCCCGGTGCGGTATGCGTCCTCGATGCCGCGGCGGCCCATGACGAGGCCCTGGGTGGGGAAGTCCGGGCCCTTGATGATGCGGATGCAGGCCTCGAGGCGCTCTTCGCGGGTCGCGTCGGGGTGGGCCAGCACCCACTGGGCGGCCTCGGCGACCTCGCGCAGGTTGTGCGGCGGGATCTGGGTCGCCATCCCGACCGCGATCCCGGCGCTGCCGTTGACCAGCAGGTTCGGGAACCGCGCCGGGAGGACGTCCGGCTCTTGGCTCTTGCCGTCGTAGTTGTCGTGGAAGTCGACGGTGTCCTCATGGATGTCCCGCACCATCTCCATGGCGAGCGAGGCCATCCGGCACTCGGTGTAGCGGGCCGCGGCGGCGCCGTCGTCCCCGGCGTTGCCGAAGTTGCCCTGGCCATCCACGAGCGGGTACCGCATCACCCACGGCTGCACCAGGCGGGCGAGGGCGTCGTAGATCGCCGAGTCGCCGTGTGGGTGGTACTGAGCCATCACGTCGCCGACGACGCGGGCGCACTTGTTGAAGCCGCGGTCGGGGCGGAACCCGCCGTCATACATGGCGTAGACGATCCGGCGGTGCACCGGCTTGAGCCCGTCGCGGACGTCGGGCAGGGCGCGGCTGACGATCACGCTCATCGCGTATTCGATGTAGCTGCGCTGCATCTCGGTCGTCAGGTCGACGGGTTCGACGCGGTCGACGTCGACGGAGCCTCCGTCATCCCCGGGGTCCGTGGGGTCGATCGGGGTGTGGTCGTCGGTCACAGTCGGTCCCTCACAGGTCCAGGAATCGGGCGTCGCGGGCGTTGCGCTGGATGAAGGCGCGGCGGGATTCCACGTCTTCACCCATGAGAACGCTGAACATCTCGTCGGCCGCTGCCGCGTCGTCCAGCGTCACCTGCAGCAGCACCCTGCTCTCGGGGTCCATCGTGGTCTCCCACAGCTCCTGCGCGTTCATCTCGCCGAGGCCCTTGTAGCGCTGGATCGGCGACTCCTTGGGCAACCGCCATCCCTTGTCCTCCCCGGCGGTGCGCAACAGGTCGCGCTCCCGGTCGGAGAACGCGAACTCGTGCGGGTGGTTGCTCCACTTGAGCCGGTAGAGCGGCGGCTGCGCCAGGTAGACGTACCCCGCCTCGATCAGCGGCCGCATGAAGCGGAAGAGGAGGGTGAGGAGGAGCGTACGGATGTGCATGCCGTCGACGTCGGCGTCCGCCATCAGCACGATCTTGTGATAGCGGGCCTTGTCCAAGTCGAAGTCCTCGCCGATGCCGGTGCCGAAGCCGCTGATCAGGGCCTGCACCTCCTGGTTGCTGAGCACCTTGTCGATGCGGGCCTTCTCGACGTTGAGGATCTTGCCGCGGATCGGCAGGATCGCCTGATTGAACGGGTCCCGACCGTCCTTCGCGGAGCCTCCCGCCGAGTCGCCCTCGACGATGTAGATCTCCGAGACGGACGGATCCTTGGACTGGCAGTCGCGGAGCTTGCCGGGCAGGCCGCCGGACTCCATCAGGCCCTTGCGCCGCGTGTTCTCCCGCGCTTTGCGGGCTGCGATCCGGGCGGCGGCCGCCTGGACCGCCTTGCGGACGATGTCGCGGCCCTCACCCGGGTGGCGCTCGAGCCAGTCCCCGAACTCGCTCGTCATCGCACCCTGGACGAACCCCTTGACCTCTGAGTTGCCCAGTTTCGTCTTGGTCTGACCCTCGAACTGCGGCTCCCCCAACTTCACGGAGACCACCGCCGTCAAACCCTCTCGAACGTCTTCACCCGTGAGGTTGTCCTCCTTCTCCTTCAGGAGGTTCTGGGCGCGGGCGAACTCGTTGACCAGACGGGTCAGGGCGGCGCGGAAGCCTTCTTCGTGGGTGCCGCCCTCGTGGGTGTTGATCGTGTTCGCGTAGGTGTGGACGGACTCGGTGAACCCGGACGTCCACTGCATGGCGACCTCGAGGGACAGGTCCTTCTCGGGGCTCTCCAACTCGAACGCGATGACGTCCTCGTGCACGGGCTCGCTGCGCTTGCTCCCGTTCAGGTGATTGACGTAATCAACCAGCCCGCCATCGTACCGGTAGGTGACGGATCGACCCCTGGCCCGCCCCTGCGGGTCGACCGCCACCTCGCCTGCGCGCGACTCGACCGCCGGCGACAAGGCCGAAGCCGCCCCATCGTCCCCGAGCGGCTCGACGTCCTCGACGAACTCGTCGTCCTCGCTCAACTCTTCGACCGCGTCCTGCACGGCCTGCTCTCGCTCGTCGACCAGAGAGATCGTGAGGCCCTTGTTGAGGAAGGCCATCTGCTGGAAGCGGGCGCGGATGGTCTCGAAGTCGTACGTGACCGTGTCGAAGATGTCCGGGTTGGGCCAGAACGTGATCGTGGTCCCGGTTTGCTGACGGGCCTCCAGGGGCTCCATCTTGGCCAGCGGCGCGTCGGCCACCCCGTTCGTGAACGACATCCGGAAGACGTGGCCCTTCTGGCGGACCTCGACCTCCATTCGCGAGGACAGGGCGTTGACCACCGACGAGCCGACGCCGTGCAAACCGCCGGACACCTTGTATCCCCCGCCGCCGAACTTGCCGCCCGCGTGCAGTTGGGTGAGCACGAGCTCGACCGCCGACACACCCTCGACCGGGTGAATGTCCGTGGGGATGCCGCGTCCGTTATCGACCACCTCCACGCCGCCGTCGGCGCGCAGCGTCACATCGACGCGGTCCGCATAGCCGGCCAGCGCCTCGTCCACGGAGTTGTCCACGATCTCCCAGACCAGGTGGTGCAGACCGCGCTCACCGGTCGAGCCGATATACATACCGGGACGCTTGCGGACAGCTTCGAGGCCTTCGAGAACGGTGATCGCGCTCGCGTCATAACTCGGGTCGCTCTGCCCGAGGTGCTCCGCGCGGGACGTGCCTGTGGTGCTGTCGCCTTCGTCGGGGTGCTCGGCTTGAGACTGCGTCACGGACGTCCTCGCTGCGATGGAGTGCCGCTCGCTCGACTCCGAGCGCGTGCGCCCGAAACAACGCGCCGAGCCCGCGTTCGGTGGGGTCAGATGGACATCAGACAGTCTACCGCGACAGGGCGCGACTCCCCTTCCGCCCTCCCCTCGTGTCGGCGGCCGGATCGCACCCGACAGCCTCACGACGGCTCCGGGACGCCGCGCAGAGCGCCCAACCGGGGTGGACGTGTGTCCCGGTATGGCCCCCGGGGGAGAACGCGTCTACGGCGCGCGGACGGTGAGCGCGGCACGAGCGTGATGCACCGGCCGAAAGACCTCGCCTCGGGGAGGCGACTCGAGAACGCTGCGCACGCGTCACGCGCTTCGCGTCGAGTCGGCCGATCTCGCCGGAGACGGGGAACGGGCTGGATGTGCGACGCTCATCACACATCTCCCTTGACCAGGAGGACAGCGCTCCTGGTCGTTAACAGTGCGTCCACCGCGACAGAATCTCTTGAGGGCGAGAATAGCCAACCAGGACGTGCATGCCCGGTCCTCGGTCGCGTAGCGTTCGCCCTATGGCCCCCTCCTCAGGCCGTCCCGGCCGGGCCGTGCCGGGTCGCGGCGCTCGGCGATGCGCGCTGGTCGCTGCGCTGCTCGTCGCGAGCCTGGGGTTGGCCGGGTGCCAGGGAGACGACGGCATCGCACCAGCGGGTCCAGCGACGGGCGCGGTGCCGAGCTCGAGCGTGACGCCGACGAATTTCACGGTGCCCGCAGCGCCCGCTCCCCCCGGCACTCAGGTCGTCACGGACGGTCAACGCGGCGTGGTTTTCGCGCTGCCGCAGGATTTCACGGCGGCGGACTTCACGGTGATCCTGTCGGATCCCCAGAAGAAGGCGGAGATGAACCGCCTGTTCACCGAGTTGGGTCTGACCCCTGGGATTCTGGATGAGCTGGCCCAGCAGGTCAGCTTCGCGGCGTTCGCCCAGCCGAGCGCATCGGGCAGCGACACGGTGAGCATCAGCCGCCCGAGCCTGCCGCGGTTCATCACCAGCGAGGAGATCACCGGCCAACTGGCCACGTTCCCGCAGATCCGGGTGGGCGACACCGACAGCGTGGCCACCTCGCTGGGCGAGGCCCGACGCACCCCGTACTCCTACACCTTGAAGTCCATCCCGCTCTCCGGTGAGTTCTTGCAGATTCCTTCGCAGGCCGGGATCACTCAGGCCATCGTGACCTCCCCGACCCAGCGCACGGCCGCCGCGATCGCCGACACAATCCTGGCCACCTGGTCCACCCGCTGACGCGGGCCGTCCCGGGCCGATGAGCGCGGGCATCCCCTGCGAGGGTGGAGCCCCCGCGCGATACCGGTGCCGCGCTGCATACCGTCAGGTCGGCGCAGCGAAGACTCACCCGTAGGTGTCCCGCGGCCCGCGCCCACCCGGCGCGCTCCGCCGCCCGCGTCGCCAGCTCGGCGCCGAGGGGTTGAGCACCTGCAACTCCGTCACGACGCCCTCGCCCGCCTCCGCGGAGATCCTGGCAAGGATGCTGTCGGATAGGAGGCGAAGGTTGGTGGCCCACGCGGTGCTGTCCGCCTGTACGGTGAGCACCCCATCCTCGAACGTCCGCGGGACCACGTGTTGCGCGACCTCGGCCCCCACGGTCGCGGACCACCGGGCGATCACGGCACCGACCGCGACGTCGTCCCGCCAGCCCCGATCCACCACGAGCCGGTCGAGCTGATCGCCCAGCGGGACCGGATCTCTCCCGTCCTGGTGCGACGAGCTATAGACCGCCTCCCCGCGCCGCCGTGCCTCTCGGGACCGGCCGGGGGCGGTGCCAGGCCGGAGCCCGCGGTTGCGCGCGGCCGCGCGCGCCCGGGCCAGCGCAGCGGCCGCCGACAGGTCGAGGCGGCCCTTCTGATCGTCGTGGCTCTCCGATTCCTCGTGAGCAGACTCCCCGTGCCCCGAGAGGCCGCCTTCCTCGTCAGGCATCGCTACCTCCTTCCGGCCCCACCCGGCCGTCGGCGACGCGCAGCGTCTGACCCGCGAGCGTCGACGGGACGTCGTCGTGGACGGCCGCGGTGATGACGACCTGCTCGGCGTCGGCGATCAAGGACGCCAGCCGCCCTCGTCGCCCCTCGTCGAGTTCGGCGAACACATCGTCCAGCATCAACACCGGATCCTGGCGCAGATCCCGGCGCAGCAGCTGGAACGCCGCCAAACGCAATCCCAGCGCGAGGCTCCAGGACTCCCCGTGGCTGGCGTAACCGCGGGCGGGCAGTTCGCCGAGGGACAGAAGGACCTCGTCGCGGTGCGGACCCACGAGCGTCACCCCCCGCTCGAGCTCCTCGCGCCGTCGGCTTGCGATCGCGGCATGGAGCTGCGCATGGAGCTCCTCGTGCTCCGGCACCTCCCCCGCCGCGATCCGCTCCGCCGCGTCCTCCCCGAGCGATGTCCGGTAGACGGCTCCGGCCTGCGCGGATTCGTCGCTGACGACCTCATACGCCTCCGTCAGGAACGGCCGCAGGTCGCGCAGCAGCCGCAGCCGGGCATAGAGGAGCTGTGCCCCGACGGTCGCCAGCTGGTCGTTCCACACCTCCAAAGTGTGCGCCGCGAGGGCCTCCTCTTCCCCGAACCCTGCAGGGTCCGGGGCACGCACCCCGCGCCGCGCGCCCCGGCGCTCTCCGCGCAGCTGGGGGGCGGCGGACTTCAGGAGGGCGTTGCGCTGACGGACGATCCGGTCGTAGTCGGCCCGCACGCCCGCCCAGCGGGGCTGACGCGCCACCAGGAGTTCGTCGAGGAACCGTCGCCGCTCCGAGGGGTCCCCCTTGACCAGCGCGAGATCCTCCGGAGCGAACAGGACGGCCCGCAGCGTGCCGAGCAACTCCCGCGGCCGCGGCAGCGGCGAGCGGTTGAGACGCGCCTTGTTGGCCCGTCCCGGAAGGATCTCCAGCTCAGCGAGCGTCCGCCGCCCGTGCTGCTCGATCGCGGCACCCAGCAGGGCGCGCTCCGCCCCCATCCGGACGAGCGGGGCGTCCTGCGCGACCCGATGCGAGGAGAGAGTGGCGAGGTAACCGACCGCCTCCACGAGGTTCGTCTTGCCCTGGCCGTTGCTGCCCAGCAGGGTCGTGGGGCCAGGGCCGAGCGGTACCTGCGCCTGCTCGTAGCTGCGGAAGTCCACCACGGATAGGTGCGCGACGTGCACGAAGCCGGCCTGGTCAGGGCCCGGCGGTCAGCCGGAGAAGCGGATCGGCATCAAGACGTAGCGGTATGTCGGGTCTCCGTCGGTCTCGGCCTCGCGCTGGCCGGACAGCACCGCCGGGCGGCTGCTCTGCGTGAACGACAGGCGGGTGAACTCCGTCCCCGTCGCGTGCAGCCCGTCGAGGAGGTAGTGCGGATTGAAAGCAATCTCCAGATCCGGGCCGGTCAGCGTGCACTCGACCTCCTCGAAGGCCTGCGCGTCGTCCCCCGCGCCCGCGTCGATCGCGACCTGTCCCTGCGTGAACCGCATCCGCACCGGCGTGTTGCGGTCCGCGACGAGCGCCACCCGCTTCACCGCCTCGACCAGGGCTGACGTGAGCGCGACGGCCTCGGTGTCGACCGAGGTCGGGAAGATCGAGGTCACCCGCGGGTACTCGCCGTCGAGCAGCCGGCTCGTGGTGCGCCGCTGCCCCGCCTCGAAACCGACAAGGCCGTCGCCACCGGCCGCGTCGCCCAGCGCGATGTCGACCGACGCGCTAGCTCCCAGCGCCTTCGCGGTGTCGGCGAGCGTTCTCGCCGGGATGAGCAGCATGGCCTCGACATCGCCGTCGCGGGGCTCCCACTCCAGCTCTCGTATGGCCAGCCGGTAGCGGTCGGTGGCCAGCAGGGTCATCCGTGACCCGTCGATCTCCACGCGGACACCGGTGAGGATGGGGAGCGTGTCGCTGCGATCCGCCGCGATCGCCACCTGCGCGACTGCCTGGGTGAAGACGTCACCGGCCACGGAACCGGACGGCTCCGGCGAGATGGGCAGGCTCGGGTACTCCTCGCTCGGCATGCGCAGCAGGCTGAACTGGCTCGAGCCGCAGGTCAGCTGAACCTTGGCGCCCTCCGTGCCGACCTCGATGGGCCGGTCCGGGAGGTTGCGGCAGATGTCGGCGAGCAGGCGACCGAGCACGAGGACGGTGCCGCCCTCGGACACGTCGGCCGGCACGGTGATCCGCGCCGAGGTCTCGTAGTCGAACGCCGACAGGGTGAGGGTGCCATCGTCGTCGGCCTCCATGAGGACGCCTGCCAGGACGGGTACGGGAGGCCTGTTCGGCAACCCTCGAGCGGCCCAGGTGACGGCGTCCGCGAGGACATCGCGTTCCACACGGAACTTCACAAGGCATCCGCCCCTTCGTCGTCTCGCGGCCCCCGGGGACTGTCTCCCGAGTCGTGCGGCCCCGGAAGGAACTGTAATCGGCACGGCGCCAGAACGTCACAGCGACGCCGCGAAGCCCCGTCCCGAGCAGGCAGGCTCCTGCCGAGCCGGACCTCTTCTCGGATCCGCTCAGGTCTTGCTACCAGCCGCCGATGAGGGAGACGACAGGCCGGGCATGGGCGCGTTCCACAGCGTCCGTACTCGGGGCGGAACCTTTTGGAATCTCGTTCATCATCGTCATAGCGCTTGTGGACGCTGGGGAAAATTGGTGAATCTGCTGGTCAGCGTAGTGATGCGGACGTGGATGAAGGTGTGGATGGAAGCGTGCCAGCTCCTCGAGCGCTGTGGAATCTCGGACGTGGTCCCCAGGCGATGGCGCGTTCTCCACGCGTCCTCCACGAGCGCGTCGCAGGTTGTCCCCGTGTTTCGTGGTGTTGTCCACGGGGATGGCGCTCGTCGGCGCGACCCCTTCGTGGTTTTTGGCCTGGGGTTTCTGGCGCCTGAGGTTTCTGGCGCCTGAGGTTTCTGGCGCCTGAGGTTTCTGGCGCCTGAGGTTTCTGGCGTCTGGGGTGACGGGGCGTGGGGCTGCTGCGGGTGTGGTTACGGAGCGTGGCTTGGGGTTCGGCACCTGAGGGTTCTGTGCGGTGAGGTTCCCCGCGGTGAGACTTCGTGCGGTGAGGTTGGCTGCCGTGAGACTCCCTGCCGTGACGGGTGGTTCTCCACAGGCTTTTCCACAGCTGTGTACGACATTGCTGCACGTCGCCGGAGTGAAGGGTGCCCTTGCGTGCACCGCATGATGCCGTGAGATCCACAGATGTGGATAGGGTTGTGGACAAACGTCCCAGACAGCTGCCCGATGAATGCGTTGGCGGCCTTCGGGCGTACGCGAGCCCTACACCGACACTGCTGTACCGGTGCTGTGGCCACTGCCTTGACCTCGGTCTTGAGCACTGTCTTGACCTCGGCCTTGACCTCGGCATCGGCGGCTTCCTCACCGTGCGCGGCAACGGTGGGCGAGTGTCATTCGCCCGAAAAGCGCATTGACCGTCGCAAGGCCCCTGAGCTTCCCCCCGAGTTGAGCCCAGGCATTCG
>CAKUSI010000125.1 GCA_934678955.1 uncultured Austwickia sp.
GGCCGCCAATAGCGCGGACAACGCAGCTCGGACGCGCGCCTCGACCTCCGCACGTGGATCGGCGGGCAGCTTGCCGTCGAGGTGCAGGAACGCGAGCCCGTGCACCACCCCCCAGGCACCGAGTGCGAGCGCGTCGAGGTCGGCGGCCGGGAACACGGCGGCGATCGCCGTCCGGAGGTGGTCGCGCAGCTGCTCTGCGGCCAGCACCCGCGCGTCGTTGGCGTCGTCGCACTCCTGGCCGAACATCAGCCTGAACACCGCCGGGCGGTCAAGCGCGAAGAAGACGTAGACCACGGCCAGGCCCGCGAGGTCCTCGGGCGATGACACCTCCCCCGCTGCGGCGAGCCGCGACCCCAGGTCCTCGAACCCCTCGACCGCCAGGGCCGACTCGAGGGCGTCCCGGTCGGCGAAGTGCCGGTAGGGCGCGGTCGCCGAGACGCCGGCCGCGCGGGCCACCGCGCGCAGCGAGAAGGGTTCGCCCGATTCCAGCAAGGCCGTGGCACTGGCCAGCAATGCCGCCCGCAGGTCGCCGTGGTGGTAGCTGTCGCGGGCCGTCGTCGCAGGATCGGTCGACGAAGTTGACACTGCACACATCCTCTCGTTACGCTACGTGAGCACTGTAAACATACCGCACGGAAAGTCCGCCCATGACATCGATCTTCACCCCACTCACGCTGCCGAACGGCGCCGTGCTGCCCAACCGCCTGGCCAAGGCCGCCATGGAGGAGAACATGGCCGGCACCGGACAGGTCCCCGATGAGGCCCTGTTCACGCTCTACCGGCGCTGGAGCGCCGGCGGCACGGGACTCCTCATCACCGGCAACGTCATGGTGCACGCCGCCGCGATGACCGGCCCCGCAGGTGTCGTCCTGGACGCCGACTCCCCCCTCGCACCGTTCGCCGCCTGGGCCGAGGCCGCGCACAGCGGTGGCGCGAAGGTCTGGATGCAGGTCAACCACCCCGGGCGCCAGGTCGAGGCCGACATGCCCGGCGTCGCCTGGGGTCCCTCGGCGCTGCGCGTCGACGTCGGTCGCAACAGCGCCCGCTTCGCCACCCCGACCGCCATGACGGCCGCCCAGATCGAGGCGACCGTCGAGCGCTTCGCCACCACCGCGCGCCGGGCCGAGGAGGCGGGCTTCGACGGCGTCGAGATCCACGCGGCACACGGCTACCTGCTGTCACAGTTCCTGTCGCCGCTGGCCAACCAACGCACCGACCAGTGGGGCGGCTCGCTGGAGAACCGCGCGAAGCTGCTGCTCGACGTCGTCCGCGCGGTGCGGGACGCCGTGCGCCCCGGTTTCGCGGTGGCCGTCAAGCTCAACTCGGCCGACTTCCAGCGCGGCGGCTTCGACGAGACCGACGCCCAGCGCGTCATCGCCCTGCTCGCCCCGCTCGGAGTCGACCTCGTCGAGCTGTCCGGCGGCTCGTATGAGAGCCCGGCCATGACCGGCAACGGCCCCGATGAGCGCACGCGTCGCCGCGAGGCCTACTTCCTGGCGCTGGCCGCCGAGCTGGCCGAGACCAGCCCCCTGCCCCTGATGTTGACCGGCGGCATCGTGCGTCGCCCGGTCGCCGAGGACGTGCTCGCCAGTGGCGTCGCCGTCGTCGGGATGGGCACCGCACTCGCGATGAACCCCGACCTGCCCGCGCGGTGGCGGGCCGATGCCACGGCGTCCGTCGACCTCGCGCCGGTGCAGACCCGGGACAAGGCGGTGGCGTCCGCGTTGGGGATGGCCCGGGTGCGCTACCAGTTGCGCCGCCTGGGCAGCGGTCGGGCGACCAGGCCGGGCGTCCGTCCGGTGCTCGCCTACGCTCACGAGTCATGGCGGCGCCGCAGCGCCCTGCGCCGCTACCGCACCTGGCTCGCCACACCCCGCACCACCGATCGCACCAGCGACCACGCGGCCGCCTGAGGAGGACCGATGACCCGCATCCTGACCGTCGTCACGAACGTCGCCCACTATGCCGACGCCGACCATCCGACCGGCCTGTGGCTGTCGGAACTCACCCACGCGTGGGACGCCTTCGCCGCAGCCGGCTACAGCCAAGCACTCGTCAGCCCGGCGGGCGGGGCGGTGCCGTTGGAGCCGCGCTCCCTGAAGTTCCCCAGCCGGGACGCCTCGGCCAGGGCCTGGCTCGGTGACCCCGCACGGATGGCGCTGCTGGCGCAGACGCCTGCACCCGGCGACGTGGACGCCTCGAACTACGCCGCCATCTTCTTCACCGGCGGCCACGCGGTGATGTACGACTTCACCGACAACCCGGGCCTGCAACGACTCACCCGCGAGGTGTTCGAGGCGGGCGGGGTGGTGGCGTCCGTCTGCCACGGCTACTGCGGGCTGCTCAACGTGACGCTGTCGGACGGCTCGCACCTCCTCGACGGACGCCGCATGACCGGCTTCTCCTGGCGCGAGGAGGTGCTCGCCGGCGTTGCGAAGCTGGTGCCGTACGACGCCGAGGAGGCGGCGCGCGAGCGCGGGGGGCGTTACTCGCGGGCGCGCCTGCCCTTCGTGCCCCACGTCGTGCATGACGGACGCCTCGTCACCGGCCAGAACCCCGCCTCCGCCAAGGCGACGGCCGCGCGCGTGGTGGCGATGTTGGGCGCCGCCGGCTGAGGCAGGTCACCCATCGCGCGGAACTCGGGCGTCGCCGACGAGAGCACGTCCGCGCGCCAAGCGGTCGACCCGCGCAAGTGCGTCGGGGATGCGGTGCCGCCCGGCCATCCCGGCGACGACAGCCGCGGCGCCCTCGATCGTGATGCCGCCAGCGGCAGTGACGTGGAGCGGACGCCCACTCGCGCCGCGCAGGACCTCGACCGCGTGCGTCGCGGCACGGAACCGGGTCTTGGCGACCCCGATCACGGGCACGTCGAACACCTCGGAGACCCGAGCGCCCAGACCCGGCCGGCCCTGCGGGTCGAGGGTGGCGTAACCGTCGACGACGAGGAGGTCGAGGGGGCCGTCCAGCGCGAGGACGGCGCGGATGCCCGGAAGTTCCCGCCTGAACAGCGCGCCGGGCTCGTAGGGCTCGATGTCCTCGACGCGGGCCACGTGCTCGGCCACCACCGACGCGAACGTGCGATCACCGTAGACGACCAGGGCCGCGGTCGCTCCACCGCCATCCTCGTCGTAGTGGACATCGACCACCCCGACCCGCACGTCAGCCGCCGGCTGCAGCGGAGGCCGGCGGTGGTGGACGCCGGAGCGAACCGGACCCCCCCGCTTCGAACGCAGCCGCGTAGCGGAGCAGGGCGAGGTCTGCGTACGCGGCACCGGCGAACGTCAGGCCGACCGGCATGGCGATGTCGGACATGATCCCCATGGCCACCGTGACGGTGGGGATACCGAACCGGCGCAGGGCGGCATTGCCGTGGGAGTAGTGCACGCCGTTCGACCAGGCGTGGTCGGCGGCGTCCGGATCGATGTCAGCGTTCGCGGCGCCCACGTCGCTGTTCGCGGGAAACACGAGTGCGTCGAGCTCTTGCTCGACGAGCCAGTCCTCGAACAGCTCCTTGCGGAGCGCGTGGAGGGCGACCAACCCGGCGCGGAAGTCCTCGCGCTGGCGGGGGTCGGGGATGCCTTCCCGGGCGAAGGCCACGGCCTGGGCGAGCCGGTCGGGCGCGTCGTCGTAGCGGTCGGGCAGCGTTCCGGGCGGGCGGGGTTCGATCCGATCGGGGTCGACGGTGGCGAGGGTGTCGCAGGCGGGGTCGGCGTTGGCGCGCAGGAAGTCGTCCCAGCCGAACGGCAGGAAGTGCCGCTCCTCGGCGGCGCCCCACGTGGCTGGGAGCCGGTCGAGCAGGTGGGGCGTCCCCGAACGCCTGGGGCGGTCGTACTGCTCGACGAGGGGGAAGTCCGTGACCACGACCTCCGCGCCGAGGGATTCGAGGCGGTGGCGCGCGGCGTCCCACAGCTCGAGGACCAACGGGCGGACGACGATCGACGTCTTGGGATCCTGGCCCAGGAACATGGCGGGGACGCCCACCCGCCTGCCCGCGAGGGCTCGGGGGTCGAGCAACTCCAGGTACGAGCGCGGGCGGTGCTCGCTCGGCTTCGGCAGGGCCACGACCTGCTGGCGGCGCCAGAAATCGCCCCGGGTGTCGGGGTCGTCTTGGACCAACACGTCGAGGACGCGCAGCAGGTCGGGCACGGAGCGGGTGTGCGGGACGACGACGTCGCGCGCGGGGTGCAGGGGCCAGTTCCCGCGGATCGACAACAGCCCCCACGACGGGGTGTACGCGCACAGGGCGTTGTTCGATGCCGGGCTGCGGCCCGACGACACGGTCTCCTCGGCCATCCCGAACACGGCGAGGTTCGCGGTGGTCGCGACGGCCGACCCGCTCGACGACCCGGACGCGTAGGCGGCGGCGAGGAAGTCCCGGTTGTAGGGGCTCTCGGGGCGTCCGTACAGCCCGCGCTGCATGCCGCCGTCGGCCATGGGCGGCATGGTGGTCTTCCCGATCAACACCGCCCCCGCCTCGCGCAGCTTCTCGACGCAGAACGCGTCGCGGCTGGCCACCAAGTGTTCGAACGCCGGCGAACCGGCCGCGACGGTGAGCCCCGTGACGCTGTAGGAGTCCTTCACCGTGAACGGGACGCCCTCGAGCGCGCGCGGCGTCCCCTCGCGCCAGCGCCGGTCGGATTCGGCGGCCTCGGCGAGGGCGTCCGGGTTGAGGACGGGGACGGAGTTCAGGCCGTGCGACCCGCGGTCGAGGGCCGCGATGCGATCGAGGTAGGTCTGCGTGAGCCGCACGCTCGTGATGGTGCGGTTGCCCAAGGCCGCCAGGACATCGGCGATGCTCGCGTCGACGAGTTCGAAGGGCGGTGCAGGGTCGGTCATCCGCGTCCTCCCATCCCTTCCCTCCCCACGACGCGCTCCACCACCCGCGCCGTGGCCGCGGCACCGTCCTCGCCGGCCATCTGGTCGCGGACCCGCACGGCCGCCGCGCGGATGCCCGGATCAGTCAGCACGCGGCGCACGGCGGCGGTGAAGGCGGGCGTCCCGACGTCGCGCGGGCGCAGTTCGATCGCGTTGCCGCGACGGGCGCAGACCGAGACGTTCCAGGTCTGCTCCGGTTGCAGCCCCATGCCGACGAACGGGACGCCCGTCGCGCACGCCGTCTGCACCGTGCCCTGCCCGCCGTGCAGGACCGCGGCGTCCACCAACCCGCCCAGCTTGTGCGCGGGCAGCAGGTCGGTGACCGTGACGTTCGGGGGCAGGGACGCCTCGTCACCCGGCTCCAGGAAGTGGCGGATCGGGGTGACGACATGGGCGTCCACCCCGCCGAGCGCGCGGGCGGCGCCGAGCGCCAGGGCTCGGTTGCCCGACGAGCCGAGTGCCAGGTAGAGCAGTGGGCGCGGGTGGTCGGCCAGCCGGCGCACCTCCGGCGGCACCTCACCGGGCAGGTGGGCGAAGATGGGCCCGACCCGCACGTGCCGCTCGGGCAGGGAGTACCCCTCAAGTTCATCGGCCAGCACCGTGTACAGGGTCCAGTCGGCCTCGAAGAGCGACGCCAGGGTCTTCGTCGGCCGGACGCCGTGGGCACGGGCCACGCTCGTGAAGGCGCGCGGCGCGAGCGGGAGCTGGTTGTAGACCAGGCGCAACAGGCCGGACGCCGCGGCGTCCAGTGTGCGCGCCACCCGGCTGGGGCCGGGGACGAGGCCGAGGTGGCGGGTCTGCGCGACGTGCGGGGCGGTCAGCGCGAACGGCACGGGGTAGAACAGCGGGACGCCCTCGGCGCGCGCCGAGATGAGCGAGGTGAGGTTGGTGAGCATGACCATGGCGTCGGCGTCCACCTCGCGGAGGAGGGCGCGCTCGGCCTGGACGCGGGCGTCCACGAGGTCGTGGGAGAAGGGGTGCCGCAGGCCGCGACCCTGGTCGATCGCCATCGCCTGCGCCTGCTGGCGGGCGGACCACGCGGGGGTGAGGGGTCGGTACTCGAGGCCGGCATCGTGGATGAGGTTGACGTAGGTGGACTCGTAACCGCAGACCACGACGCGGTGGTGGCGGGCCGCGAGCGCGCGCCCCACCTCGATGGCGCGGGTGGTCTCGGCGAGGTTGAACGTGACGGGCGCGATGACGACGGTGGCCATGCGTCAGTCCTTCCTCGTGGGGGTGGTGACCATGGTCATGGGACCACCTCGCAGATGCACAGTTGCAGGGCAGCATCACTGGTGAACGGGGTACCGGACCAGTCGCCGAACCGGTCGATGAGCCTCAGTCCACCCAGAGAGAGGAGCAGGGGCAGTTCCTGCGGGAAGATGCTGCGAATCTCAAGGGGCGCGACAACGAAGTCGCGGTCGACCGCGGTGGAGAGGTACCACGTCCCACGGGTGACCTGCGCCGCGGCGTCGTACGTCTCGGCGACGTCGACGGTGACCTCGCCCCGCTCCGGGTGGGTGAACGTCAGCGACTCCCGGGCACGCCGCACCCCATCGGCCTCGGCCAGGAGGCGCGGGCTGGGGTTGAAGATGTCGAAGACGAGACGTCCACCGGGGGCCAGGTGCTTGCGCACCGAGCGGAAGCAGCTCACCAGGTCGTCGGCGTCGTGGAGGTGCAGAAGCGAGTTCGCCGCGATGAACACCAGGTCGAAGGTGCGACCGAGGTCGAACTCGCGCATGTCCCCGTGCAGCCACTGGACGCCGACCCCGCGCTCCGTCGCCCTCCGCCGGGCCTCGGCCAGCATCTCCTCCGAGAGATCCCTTCCGACGCAAGAACGCCCGTCGGCCGCGATCGGGATCAGCTTGCGTCCCGTGCCACACCCGAGCTCGAGGACACTGCCGCCCTGCATCGCGGCTTGTGCACGGTAGAACTGCGTCGCTGGTCCCTGGTCGGGGAACATCAGGTCGTAGAGCTTGGCGTGCGCGTAGAACTCATGGCCCATGGGGTCGGCCCCTTCGCTTCGTCGGTGTTCGTCGTAGCGCCCGGTGATGATGGACCATCCTAATTGGCCTTCGACAGCGCCCCCGGAGGTGGGGAAGTCCGCACCGGAGGTCGTCATGTAGCACAAGAGCTACTCTTGGGTCATGGAAACCGTTGGTCTACGTGAACTGAGGCAGGACGCCTCCGGTTTGCTGCGCCGCGTCGAACGGGGCGAGGAGATCGTCATCACCGTTTCTGGCAGGCCCAGCGCCAAGCTCGTCCCGGCCCGCCAGACCCGCTGGCACCGCTGGAACGACTTCGATGACCTGTTCACTGGTGCGGGCGACCCGGATTGGAGCACCGACCGCGACCTGCTCGATGACAGCATCCGCGACCCATGGGAGGGTCGGTGAGTCAACAGGCTGACCAACGGGGGATTCTCGACACCAGCGTCGTCATTGCCGAGGACGTCATGCCCATCCCCGGAGTCCTGGCCATCAGTTCCGTCACGCTGGCAGAACTGCACTTCGGGGTCCTCGTCGCCAAGAGCAACGAGGTCCGCGCCGAACGCTTGCGTCGACTGAGCATCCTGCAGCGCCGCTTCGACGCACTGCCCCTCGATGACGAGGTCGCCGCCAGCTACGGGCGTCTGGCTGCCGCAGTGGTCGAGGCTGGTCGCCAGCCGCGGCGCCGAACCATGGACCTCCTGATCGCTGCGACAGCCCACGCGCACGGCGCCACCCTTTACACCCGAAACCCCGATGACTTCGCAGACTTGGAGGGCCTGGTGGACGTCAGGACCGTCTAGGCCAGTGGCGTCCGTGCCGGGCATGGGGAGTGCCAGGTCGAAAACGTAACGCACTCGCTGGTCCTCTTCGATTTCCTGCGCAGGAAATCCAGGAAGTCCTCCGGGTTCGTTACGTTCTCGACCTCACGTTTCGCGCTCGGGACGGAAAACCGTAGGCAATCGCGTCAAGGTCGTGACCTTCCGCGCCGACTACTATTCGATTGCCGCGCTGTCAGTTCCCAGCGGAACGGCCACCCGTCTGGACAGTGTCGTCAACACCGCGATGGCTCGCGAGGCCGGGCTACTGGACGAGGTCGACTAGTGATTCTGCTGTGGTGGTTCCTGCCCCTCGTCGTCGCCGTGCTGTGTGGACGGGTCTTCTCGGAGTTGGGCCGCCCACAGCAGGGGCAACGCCTGCGCGTCTATTTGGTGGTTCCCCCGCTCATCGTCGGACTCTGCTTGGGCCTCATCCGGGTGCCGGCGATCCAACAACTGGGCGAGAACGACACCCTCTTCAACTGGACCATGCTCGAGCTGTGGGCCGGCGCCTTCACCACGGCGGCAAGTTGGTTCTTGGGGCTGGCGGTGCTTGTTCTCAGGTGGGCGTGGGAGCGCCTCAAACACTGGCTCGCCCCCGACACTGCACGCGACGAGATCTGATCACCGCGACCGCCTGGGCCGGACCCGCTGTGGGCTAGGATCCTTCCCATGTTGATCAAGGGCACTGCTTCGCTGCGCCTGCGCAGCCGCTGACAGCGGCGAGCGTCCCACTCACTGCGCTTGCCGCCACCGGTCCATGGCCGGGCGGCTCCCCTTTGCATGCCCGGCTCCGAACCCTCAGTAACGGAGCGTTGCAGTGCCCACCTTCCACCACGGCCGACATGAGTTCGGCCAGAACTTCCTGACAGACCGCGCCACCCTCACCAAGATCAAGAACCTTGTCGCCCGCACCAACGGTCCCATCATCGAGATTGGCCCAGGAGATGGGGCGATCACCCAGCACCTGGCCCGGTTGGGGCGAGCCCTCACGGTCATCGAGATCGATCCCGACAGAGCGGACCGGCTCAGGAACCGGCTCCAACCAACGACCGAGGTCGTCAACACCGACTTCCTGACCTACCACCTGCCGCCGGCACCGCACGTGCTGGTGGGGAACGTGCCGTTCCACCTGACCACGGCCATCCTGCGCCGGATCCTGCACGCGCCCGGGTGGACCGATGCGATCCTGTTGGTCCAGTGGGAGGTCGCCCGTCGACGCGCCGGGGTAGGGGGCGCCACCATGATGACGACCCAATGGAACCCCTGGTTCAGCTTCACCCTCGAAGGCCGCGTCCCGTCCCACGCCTTCACCCCCCGGCCAAGCGTGGATGGTGGATTGCTGCACATCCACCGACGCCCACTGCCCCTGTTGCCCTTGGCGCAGCGACGGAACTTCCAGGACATGGTCCACCGGGTCTACACCAGCCGCGGGCGAGGATTGGCGCAGATCCTGGCCAACACAACCTTCACCACCACCCAGCAGAGTCGTGCGTGGCTGCGGGAAGTCGGCCTCCGACCCTCGGACCTGCCCGGCAGGATCCCCGACGACACCTGGATCGACCTGTACAAGACGACGGGGACTTCCCCGCCGCCGGGTGGCGAACGCAAGACTCGACGGACGCGTGGACGAACCGAACAGTCACACCAGCCCCGCGGTAGGTCCCGTGGTCGGACCTGAGGACGCGCCCGCCCCGAGATCGGTTGAGTCGACTCGGCTCACTCTCACTTTCCGCCCGGTAACCGGTATCTACTCTCGTCAACTCTCAGTTCCGGTCGCTACTCTCACTTTCCTCTCGCCAGGACAACAACCTGCCCGGCGGGCCAAGTGAGAACTGCGCGCGCTCACCTCGGCGATTCTGCAAGTACCGAGCGCTGGGAAAACTGCGAGTGGCTCGTCCCGCCCGGCCACCCGGATCGCGGCATGGTGGATCAGTGCCAAGTGTTCTAAGCGTCGGGCCGGCCGCTGCTCCAGCCCCTTCGACGCAACACAGCTCCGTTTGCAACGGGTAGTTCAAACCTCGCACGGCGCAGTGGGCGCACGACCTCGACCTCCTGCGTCGCGGGATCGGCGTAGGCGTCCAAGAAGGCCAGTACGACCGCGACGGTCTCGGAGGTGTCGTCTGGGGTCTGAGCGAACTCGGTCCACCGGTAGCCCCCCGGAAAGCTCAGATGGAACACCTCACCGTTGAGCGAGATGCGCACCATGAGCGACGCGTGGTGCGAGCGGATGCCTGCGCCTGCGAATCGGCAGTGAGGACTGCGGGCTCATGCGACTCGCCCAATACCCATGATGTGGTTCGACATATCCCTGATCGCCGGGA
>CAKUSI010000126.1 GCA_934678955.1 uncultured Austwickia sp.
CGTGTCGCGTACTCGGGATGGCCGCGCATCAGTACTCGACCTCCTGGGCGCGGCGGCGGATCATCGTGACCTCGTCCCGGTTGTTGCCGGTGGGGCCGATGTAGTTGAAGAAGTACGCGAGTTGGGCGTACCCGCCGATGATGTGCGTCGGCTTGACCATGATCCGGGTCATCGAGTTGTGGATCCCGCCGCGCCGGCCGTTGTGCTCGGTCAGCGGCGTGTCGATGAGGCGGTCCTGGGCGTGCGGCATGTAGATCGTGCCCTCGGGCATCCGGTAGGTGACGATCGCCCGCGCGGCCACGACCCCGTTGCGGTTGACCGCCTCGACCCAATCGTTGTCCTTGACCCCGATCTTGTCCGCGTCCGCGACGCTCATCCAGATCGACTGCCCGCCGCGGCCGAGGCTCAGCATGAACAGGTTGTCCTGGTATTCGGAGTGGATCGACCACTTGTTGTGTGGGGTCAGGTAGCGCACCGAGACGGCCACGCCGCGCTCGTCCTGCGACACCTCGCCGAGTTCGCGCTCGCCGAACAGCTTGGTCATGTTGAGCGGCGGGCGGAAGGTCGGCAGCGCCTCGCCCATCGCCTGCAGCCAGTCGTGGTCGACGTAGAAGTGCTGCCGGCCGGTCAGGGTGTGGAACGGCTTGCCGCGCTCGATGTTGATCGTGAACGGGGCGTAGCGCCGCCCCCCGGTCTCCGAGCCCGACCACTCCGGGGAGGTGATGACGGGGACAGGCGCCGCGACCGTGTCGGCGAACGTGATCATCTTGCCCTCATGCTCGGCCGACAGATCATGCATGAGGTTGCCGCAGCGCTTCTCCTGGGTCTTGAAGCCCTGCGTGGCGAAGTGCCCGTTCGTCGTGCCGGACAGGGCCATGATCGTCTCGGCCACCTGGATCGCGGTGTCCAGGCGCGGCTGGCCGTCGGCCACACCGCCGCGCTTGGTCCCGTTACGCCGCCGCAGGTAGTCGACCTCGCGGGTCACGTCGTACGTGATGCCCTTGGTGGTGTTGCCGAGCTTCTCGAAGAGGGGCCCGACCGCGAGCATCTTCTCGTGCGTGGCGGCGTAGTCGCGCTCGACGACGGCCAGGACCGGCATGGTCTTGCCCGGCACCGGCTCGCACTCGCCGCGCTTCCAGTCCTTCACCACGCCGTGCGGGGTGGCCATCGCCTCGGGGGTGTCGTGCCACAGCGGCTTGGCGACCAGGTCCTTGCGCGTGCCGAGGTGGGTGGCGGCCAGGTCGGAGAACACCCTCGCGATGTCCACGAACGCGTCCCAGTCCGACTTGCTCTGCCACGGCGGCGCGATCGCCGGGTTGAACGAATGGATGAACGGGTGCATGTCCGTAGTGTTGATGTCGCTCTTCTCGTACCAGGTGGCGGCCGGGAGGACGACGTCGGACAGCATGGTGGAGCTGGTCATCCGGAAGTCGATGGTCATGAGCAGGTCGAGCTTGCCCTCGGGGGCCTGCTCCCGCCACACGACCTCGGTCGGGCGCTGCTCCGGGGAGGCCTCTTCCGCGTTCACCCCGTGCGCGGTGCCCAGCAGGTGGCGCAGGAAGTATTCGTCGCCCTTGGCGGAGGACCCGAAGAGGTTGGCCCGCCACATCGTCAGGACCCGCGGCCAGTTCTCCTCGGCGTCGGGGTCCTCGGCGGCGAACCGCAGGTCGCCGGACTTCAGCTGCTCGACGACGTAGTCCTTGGGCTCCAGGCCCGCGGCCTCCGCCTCGTCGCAGATGACGAGCGGGTTGCGGTTGAGCGTGGGATAGCTCGGCATCCAGCCCATCCGTGCCGACGCCGCGACCAGGTCGGCCACGGTGCGCCCGTCGAAGTCGTGCAGCCCGGCGGACACGTCGGCGGCGGCGTAGGTGTCGTAGCGGTACTGGCTCGTGTGCAGATACCAGTAGGCGGTCTGCGCCATGTGCCGCGGCGGCCGGTACCAGTCGAGCGCGAACGCGGTGTGTTGGAAGCCGGACAGCGGGCGGATCTTCTCCTGCCCCACGTAGTGGGCCCAGCCGCCGCCGTTGCGGCCCTGGCAGCCGGTGATCGTGGTGAGCACGAGCATGGCCCGGTAGATGAGGTCGGAGTGGTACCAGTGGTTGGTGCCCGCGCCCATCAGGATCATCGAGCGACCGGTGGAATCCACCGCGTTCTGGGCGAACTCGCGGGCGATGCGCGCCACGGCGACCGCGGGCACGCCGGTGATGTCCTCCTGCCAGGCGGGCGTGTACGGGGCGTCGGCGTCCTCATACCCGCTCGGCCACGCGCCCGGCAGGCCCTCCCGCGCGACCCCGTACTGGGCCAGCATCAGGTCGAAGACCGTGGTCACCAGGCGCGAGCCGACCCGCCGCGCCGGCACGCCGCGGGCCGAGTCGGCGACCCTGCCGTCCAGGCCGTCGAACCGCGGCAGCAGCACCTCGACGCGCTCCGCGTCGGGGGCGTCGAAGAGGGAGAGCCGCGGGCGCAGGTCGCCCAGCTCCAGGTTCCACTTGCCGACGCCCTCGTCCCCGAACCGGTCGCCGAGGGTGCCGTTCGGGATCACCACCTGGTCGGTGGCCTCGTCGATGAGCGCGGGCTTCCACATCGCGTTCTCGCTGGCCGCCGCCTGCGGGAGCACGTCCTCCAGGTCGCCGGCGACCACGAACTTGCCGGGCCGGTGCGTGCCGGAGTCCTCGGTCAGCTCGACCAGGAACGGCAGGTCGGTGAACTTCCTGCAGTAGTCGGCGAAGAACGGCGTGGTCCGATCGACGAAGAACTCCTTGAGGATGACGTGCCCCATCGCCATCGCGAGGGCCGCGTCGGTGCCCGGCGCCACGGGCAGCCATTCGTCGGCGAACTTCACGTTCTCCGCGTAGTCGGGGCTCATCACGACGACCTTCTGGCCCCGGTAGCGGGCCTCGGTCATCCAGTGCGCGTCCGGCGTGCGGGTCAGCGGGACGTTGCTGCCCCACATGATCAGATAGCCGGCGTCCCACCAGTCGCCCGCCTCGGGGACGTCGGTCTGGTCGCCGAACATCTGCGGGCTCGCGACCGGCAGGTCGGCATACCAGTCGTAGAACGAGAGCATCGCGCCGCCGATGAGCTCGGTGAACCGCGCCCCGGAGGCGTAGCTGACCATCGACATCGCGGGGATCGGGGAGAAGCCCGCGATCCGGTCCGGGCCCCAGCGCTTGATCGTGTAGACCTTGGCGGCCGCCACCATCTCCGCGGCCTCGGCCCAGGTGGAGCGAATCAGGCCGCCCTTGCCGCGGGCGCTGGTGTAGCGGGCCCGCTTCTCCGGGTCCTGCACGATCGACGCCCACGCGAGCACCGGGTCGCCATACTGCTCCTTCGCCTGCCGATACATCTCCAGCAGGACGCCGCGCACGTACGGGTAACGCACGCGGGTGGGGGAGTACGTGTACCAGGAGAACGCGGCGCCGCGGGGGCATCCCCGGGGCTCGTACTCCGGGCGGTCCCCGCCGGTGGAGGGGTAGTCGGTCTGCTGCGCCTCCCAGGTGATGATCCCGTCCTTGACGTAGACCTTCCAGGAGCAGGAACCGGTGCAGTTCACGCCGTGCGTCGAGCGCACCACCTTGTCGTGGCTCCAGCGGTCGCGATAGAAGCTGTCGCCGGCGCGGCCGCCCTCGCGTTCCATGGCTCGACCATCGGGGGACATGTCGACCTTGGTGAAGAACCGGCGGGTCCCCATCAGCGCCCGGGTCAGCGGACCCTCGAGCTCTGGTGCTTCTCGCGTCGTCGCGCTGACGCCCATGGCTACTCCCGGAAGCTCGAGCGGCGGCCGGCGCTCGCGATCCCGCTGCGGTGCCACGCCCCGCGCTGTGGTGGAGGACTCCGCCATTCAACCACGCTTCCGGCGGCCAAACCTGCTGGCGCGAGGCGCGGGAGACGCGGTGCTAGCGTGGTTGCGGTCCTCTCACCGCCGTACGGGTGGCGCGGCGGGGGACGCACGGTGCGCCATCCGGCCCGCAGGAGGACGATGAGCAGCCGACCCCGCCCGGAGCGATCCGCATCCACCGACCCGTCGGGGCCGGCCGGCGACGAGACGGTCGACGAGGCAATCCCCGACGAGCTCGCCACGCCGAAGGGCGCCAGCGCCGTCCTGACGATGTCCACGCTGTCGTTCACGGTGATGTTCGCGGTGTGGCTGATGTTCGGCATCCTCGGCGTGCCCATCCAGACCGAGCTCGGTCTCTCCGACGTGGAGCTGTCCTGGATCACGGCCGTCGCGGTCCTCAACGGGTCCATGTGGCGCCTGCCCGCCGGCATGCTCACGGACCGGATCGGCGGGCGGCGGGTCACGATCTTCATGCTCGCGACCACGGCGATCCCCGCCTTCTTCGTGGCGCAGGCGCACAGCTACGCCATGCTCCTCGTCCTGGCCTTCCTGGTCGGGTTTGCCGGCAACCTCTTCTCCGTCGGCATCGCGTGGAACGCCGCCTGGTTCCCCCGTGGCCGGCAGGGCTTCGCGCTGGGGCTCTTCGGCGCGGGCAACGTCGGGGCCTCGGTGACCAAGTTCATCGGCCCGCCGCTGATCCTCGGCACGGCCGGCAGCGTCTATTTCGGGGTGGTGGAGGGCGGCTGGCGGATCGTGCCGGTCATCTACGCGGCCCTGCTCGTGCTGCTCGCGATCGCGACGTTCCTCTTCACGCCGCGGGTGGACCGGAAGCCGGGGGCGAGCAAGCCTCTGTCGGAGATGCTCGCGCCGCTGCGGCACATCCGGGTGTGGCGGTTCAGCCTCTATTACGTGGCCGTCTTCGGGGCGTATGTGGCGCTGTCGGCGTGGCTGCCGAAGTATTACATCGACAACTTCGGGGTAAGCCTCACGACGGCGGGCCTGCTCACCGCCGTGTTCATCTTCCCCGCGTCGCTGCTGCGGCCGTTCGGCGGGTGGCTGTCCGACCGCTGGGGTGCCCGGCGCGCGATGTACGGGACGTTCGCGGTCATGCTGGTCACGAGCGGCATCTTGATGATGCCGAACGGCCATGTCGTCATCAATCACGCCGACGGGCGCAGCAGCGAACACCTGGGCTACGCGATCTCGATCGTCCCGTTCACGATCCTGCTGTTCCTCCTCGGCTGCGCGATGGGCGTCGGCAAGGCCGCGGTCTACAAGCACATCCCGGAGTACTACCCCGATAACGTCGGCTCGGTCGGCGGCCTCGTGGGCATGCTCGGCGGGCTCGGTGGCTTCTTCCTGCCGCCGCTGTTCGCCTACACCAAGGCCTGGTCCGGTTTCCCGACCAGCACGTTCTTCGTCCTCTTCCTCCTCACCGCGCTCTGCACCCTCTGGATGCACGTGACGATCCTGCGGATGCACGAGAAGCACAGCCCGGACATCGCCCGCGACATCGACGACCACACCGTTCACGCGGACCCCCGCCGCCCCTTTTCCCCCACCCCGAGCGAGGTCACGTCATGACGACCGCATCCCCACCCGCCCGCACCGGCGGCGAATGGCTCCAACAATGGGATCCCGAGGACGAAGCGACCTGGGATTCGGGCCTGGCCTGGAAGACCCTGTGGGTGACGACCTTCTGCCTCACCCTGTGCTTCGTCGCGTGGTTCCTGCCGAGCGCGATCATCCCGAAGCTCAACCCCCTCGGCTACTCGTTCAGCCAGAGCCAGCTCTACTGGATGGCGGCCATGCCGGGCCTGGCCGCGGGCCTGCTGCGGATCGTCTGGATGGTGCTGCCGCCGATCCTCGGCACGCGCAAGATGGTCGCGTTCACGACGCTGCTGCTCATCGCCTCCACGCTCGGCTGGGGCGTGCGCGTCCAGCAGCCCACGGCCCCGTACTGGGAGCTGATGGTTCTGGCCTTCCTCGCCGGCATCGGCGGCGGCGCGTTCTCCGGTTTCATGCCGAGCACCTCCTACTTCTTCCCGCGCCGCATGCAGGGCACCGCGCTCGGGCTCCAGGCCGGCCTCGGCAACTTCGGGGTCTCGCTGGTGCAGCTGCTCACCCCGTACCTCATCGCGCTGAGCTTCCTCGCCGTCATCGGCGGCTCGCAGCAGCTGGCCATGCCGGGGCAGGGGTCCGTGCAGGTCTGGTATCAGAACGCGGCCTTCGTCTGGATCCCGCTGATGCTCATCGGGGCGGGCCTGGCCTGGACCATGCTCAAGTCGGTGCCGATCACCGCGAACATCCGCCAGCAGTTCGACATCTTCAGCAACGCCGACACCTGGTATATGACGCTGCTCTACATCATGACGTTCGGCACGTTCTCGGGCCTGTCCGCCCAGTTCGGCCTGCTCATGGCGAACCTGTATGGGATCGGCAACCCGGACATCGTCAGCGGCACGGGCGCGAGCGCGCAGGTGTTGATCGACGGCTACGCGGTCCCCGACGTCGTGAAGTACGTGTTCCTCGGCCCGCTCGTCGGTGCCGGCGCCCGCGTGCTGTTCGCCCCGCTGACCGACCGGATGGGCGGGGCGATCTGGAGCCTCGTGTCCGGGCTCGGGCTCATCGTCTCCATCGCGTACACGATCCCCGCGCTCACCCCGGACGCCACCTCTGCGGCCACGCTGCAGTCCGGCTTCAACCAGTTCCTGTGGGGGATGCTCGCGATCTTCCTGTTCAGCGGGATCGGCAACGCCTCGACGTTCAAGCAAATGCCGATGATCTTCGAACGCCGCCAGGCCGGCGGGGTCATCGGATGGACGGCCGCCATCGCCGCCTTCGGGCCGTTCTTCTTCGGCGTCGGCGTCACCACCCTGGGTGCGCCGGCGTTCTACGGGATCGGGATCGCCTGGGCGGTCATGTGTGTGGGGATCACCTGGTGGCGGTACGCGCGCCCGGGAGCCCCCAAGAAGAGCTGAGCCGAACTCGCACGTCGCGTCGGTCGTACGTCCCGTCGGTCGTACGTCACGCCGCGGCGACGGCCGCGCCCACGCGGTCCACGAACTCGGTCAGGATCTCCCGGCTGGTCCCGAAGTTGAGCCGGGTGTGGCCCTCGCCGCCCTCGCCGAACGCGGGGCCGGGGTTGAGGTAGACCTTGGCGTGCTGCAGCAGCCATGCTGACGGATCCGCACCGGCCAGCGCCTCCACGCCCGTGAAGTCCAGCCAGGCCAGGTACGTCGCCTGCGGCGGGACGTAGCCGATGCCAGGCGCCGCCTCCGGCAGCGCCTGCGCCAGGTAGTCCCGGTTGCCGCGCAGATAGTCCAGGAGCTCGTCGAGCCAGGGCTCCCCGTGCTCGTACGCGGCGATCGACGCCTCGATCCCCAGCGTGGACGCCCCGTGGGTGGCCATCCGGTTGATCTGGGCCAGCACGCGCAGGTCCTTGGCGCGCGAAAAGACGAGCTGGGCGCACTTCAGCCCGGGGGTGTTGAAGCCCTTGGAGCTGGCCGTCAGGGTGATCGTGGCCTCGGCGGCCACGTCGGAGACCGACGCGGTCGGCACGTGGCGGCCCTCGAAGACCAGCGTGGCGTGGATCTCGTCGGAGATCACCCGGGCGCCATACCGCTCCGCCAGCTCGCAGACCGCGTGCAGCTCGGCCGGCGCGAAGACCGCGCCCAGCGGGTTGTAGGGGTTGCACAGGATGATCCCGCCGGCCCCCTTGCGCAGCGCGTCCTCGATCCGATCCAGGTCGAAGTGGTAGTCCGCGCCGTCCCGCAGCATCGGCACGTAGACCCCGCGGCGCCCGGTCAGGTGGAGCACGTCGAAGAACGGCATGTATGCGGGCACGGGCAGAACGATGTCGGAGCCTGGCGTCGTGTAGTGGTCGATGGCGAGCTGCACGCCCCGCAGCACGTCGGGGAGCTCTCGGATCCACCCGGGGTCGACGGGCCAGCCATACCGTCGCTCACACCAGGCCGCCGTGGCGCGGGCGAGGCGGCCGTCGCGGGTCTCGTAGCCGAACACCTCCCGCTGCGCCGCCTCGCGGACCGCCTCGGCGACGGCGGGACAGGTCGCAAAATCCATCTCGGCCACCCACAACGGCAGGATCTCCGGGCCGTGCAGAGTCCACTTCATCGTGTGCCGAGCGCGCAGCTGGTCGGGGGTGAGGGTGAGCGGCATGGCCCCACCTTGGCGCGCGCCCCGCCGCCGGGGCAAATGCCGTCGAGGCACATGCCGTGGGGGCGAATGACCCGGGGACGCACGCCGTGGGGCGAATGCCACGGCGGGGCGCCTTCTATCCGCGCGCGAGTAGTCCTGCCTCTCGATTGTGGCGTGACGAACGGAATTTCCTGTGGTTGACCGCTCACCGGTCGATGGGGGCCATGACGTCCCTCCAGGCGGACGCGCAGCGACGTCCCTCCAGGCGGACGCGCAGCGCCCACCCGCGCGGCAACCCTAACCCCGTGAGACGAGGAAAGTTCCCATGAGCCAAGCCGTGCAGACATCGCGGTTGTCACTGAATCGGTTGAGCCTCCGGCCCAAGATTTTGGCGATCGGCGTCATCGGCCTGCTGTGCACGCTGGTCCTCGGCGGCACCAGCATGGTCTCGCTGAACAGCATGAAGTCGGACGCGGACGCCCTCGAGCAGGCCATGCACTGGGAGCAGAGCGCGCTCCGCCTGGAAGCCCACATCTTCAACCTCAAGCACTACCAGAACGGCTACCTGCTCGACGCGCAGGCCAAGAACGCCTCCGCCAACCTGGAGGAGCTGGACAGCCGGAAGAACTTCCTGTCGAACATGGCGACGGTCGACAAGGACCTGGCCAACTTCCCGGCGCTCACCCTGGACACCGGCAAGGAAGCGTCGGCGGAGTTCATCGAGCACGTCCAAGAGTTCAAGAAGGCGGACGGGGAGGTCGCCGCGCTGGTGAAGTCCGGCAAGTTGGCGCAGGCCGTCGAGATGTCGTTGGGCGACGCGACCGTCGCCATCAACGAGGCCGGCAAGCACGCCGAGGAGCTCGTGGGCGTCATCGACCAGCGGGGCAAGGAAATCACGACGGGGACCGAGAACACCTTCCGGACCGCCCTGATCGCGATCATCGGCGTGACGCTCTTCGCCGCCGTCGTGCTGTTCCTACTGGCCTGGCGGATCGCCGGCGGGATCGTCCGCTCGGTCGAGGCCGTCAAGTCGAGCCTGTCGGCGATGGGCAAGGGCGACCTGACCCACCCGGTGAAGGCCGAGACCGACGACGAGGTGGGCGTGATGGCCCGCGCGGCGGAGGACACTCGGACGTCCATGCACGATGTGCTCCAGAAGGTCGACGAGGCGACGGCGGGGGTCGCCGCGGCCTCCGAGGAGCTGTCCGCGACCGCTGCTCAGATGGGCAGCAGCTCCGACAACGCTTCGCGCCGCGTCGCCACCGTGTCCGCCTCGGCGAGTGAGGTCTCGACCAACATCCAGACGGTCGCCGCGGGCACCGAGGAGATGACGGCGAGCATCCGCGAGATCGCGGCGAACGCCCAGGACGCCGCCGGTGTGGCCGCCAGCGCGGTCCAGGTCGCCGACCAGACCAACGCTACGGTCGCCAAGCTGGGTGAGTCCTCCGCCGAGATCGGCGACGTCATCAAGACGATCACGAGCATCGCCGAGCAGACCAACCTGCTGGCCCTGAACGCCACGATCGAGGCGGCCCGGGCCGGGGAGGCCGGCAAGGGCTTCGCGGTGGTGGCCAACGAGGTGAAGGACCTGGCTCAGGAGACCGCCAAGGCCACCGAAGACATCTCTCGGCGGGTCGAGCAGATCCAGGTCGACACCGAGGCCGCGGTGACCGCGATCAGTCAGATCTCGGGGATCATCGCCCGGATCAACGACACCCAGTCGACGATCGCCTCGGCGGTGGAGGAGCAGACCGCCACCACCAACGAGATGGGTCGCAACATGCAGGAGGCCTCGTCCGGCTCCCAGGCGATCGCCTCGAACATCGGTGAGGTGAACCAGGCCGCCCAGGAGACGAACCAGGGCGCCGCGGCCACCGCGCAGGCGGCCACCGAGCTCGCGGCGCGCGCCGCGGAGCTGCAGTCGCTGGTCAAGCAGTTCCAGCTCTGAGCCGGCGGCCCCCCCAAGGGGCCGACCCGCTCGTGA
>CAKUSI010000127.1 GCA_934678955.1 uncultured Austwickia sp.
GCCGACACGGGAGGAAATGCCCGGGCCGGTGATGACGAGCTTCGTCTTCCGGGTCCGCAACATCCCCTCGGCGCTCTACAAGGCGCTCGGGGGGTTCGCCACCAACGGGGTCAACATGACGCGTCTGGAGAGCTACATGGTGGGCGAGGAGTTCGCCTCGACCATGTTCATGTCGGACGTCGAGGGGCACCCGCAGGACCGGCCGCTGGCGCTGGCGCTGGAGGAGCTGGACTTCTTCACGACCGAGTTCCGGATGCTCGGCGTCTATCCGGCGCATGCCCACCGGCGGCGCCCGAACGCCCTCGACAACGATCCCGACGCGCCCCCGGCGCGCGGCCGCCGGACCTCAGGGGACCAGGGGGTGGACACGCATCAGGGTCCGCCAGCTCGATCGGGCGGGCCGCTTCGCGCTGGTTGACCGGCGTCGAGCGGGCATCGTGGGTGGCCACATCGGAGGGAAGACCCCGGCTGCCGGGACGGCACCGGCGGGGGGCCGGCGCCCGTCGCTGATCGGGGATTCCTTTTGTCCGCGCGCAGGGCTCCCCGCGCAGGGGTCCGGCCACTAGAGTCCTGGTAATGAGCGCAGACAAGATCGTCATTCTGGATGGTGCCCGCACCCCCGTCGGCTCCTTCGGCGGAATCTTCAAGGATGTCCCCGGTTTCGAGCTGGGGGCCATCGCGGCGAAGGAGGCCCTGAGCCGTTCCGGCGTGGCCGCCGAGGACATCGGCGAGGTCATCATGGGCTGCATCGGCCAGGTCGGCCCCGACGCCTACAACGCCCGTCGCGTGTCCCTCACCGCGGGCATCCCCGAGTCTGTCCCTGCCCTGACCGTGAACCGGCTGTGCGGCTCGGGCCTGCAGGCCATCTGGTCCGCGGCCCAGGAGCTGCAGTGGGGCGGCATCGACTTCGCCCTCGCCGGGGGCGACGAAAACATGACGCGCATGCCGTTCCTGGCCTTCGAGGCCCGCGGCGGCTACAAGCTCGGCGACCGCAAGCTCGTCGACGGCACCGTTGGCATGCTGACCGACCCGTTCAGCGGCGCCCACATGGGCGTCACGGCGGAGAACGTCGCCAAGAAGTACGGTGTCAGCCGCGAGGAGCAGGACGAGTTCGCCCTGTCCAGCCAGCAGAAGGCCGACACCCCCGAGGCGAAGGCCGCCTTCGCCGAGGAGATCGTCCCGTTCGAGGTCGGCGGCCGCAAGCCGTTCACGGCGGACACGGACGAGCACCCCAAGCCGAACACCACCCTGGAGACGCTGGGCAAGCTGCGCCCGGCCTTTGCGAAGGATGGGTCCGTGACGGCGGGCAACGCCTCCGGCATCAACGACGGCGCCGCGGCGCTGGTGCTGTGCCGCGAGTCCACTGCCAAGGAGCGTGGCCTGAAGCCGCTCGCCTATGTGGAAGCGGTCGTGTGCGCCGGCAACGACCCGCAGCTGATGGGCTACGCCCCCAAGTTCGCCCTCGACAAGCTGTGGGCAGCCACCGGCCTGTCCCCGGACTCGGTGGACACGTTCGAGGTCAACGAGGCGTTCGCTGCCCAGGCGGTCGCGGTGATGCGGGACAGCAAGCTCGACCCCGCCAAGGTGAACCCCTACGGCAGCGCGATCGCCCTCGGCCACCCGGTCGGCGCCTCGGCGGCCATCCTCTCCCTGCGCGCGGTCAAGGACCTGGCCCGGCGCGACCTCGAGACCGCCGTCGTCACGATGTGCATCGGTGGCGGCCAGGCCCTCGCGGCGCTGTTCCGGCGCGCCTGACCTTCGGGGCCCGATCCACGTGACGCAACCCGACGCGCAGGCGCACCCGGTGCGCCTGCGCGTCGGCTATAAGGCGTCGGCGGAGCAGTTCTCGCCGGCCGAGCTCGCGTCGTTCGCCGAGGTGGCGGAGGACCTGGGGTTCGACTCGGTGTGGCTCTCCGACCACGTTCAGCCCTGGCGGCACCGAGGCGGGCACGCGCCCGCCTCGGTGCCGCTCTTGGGGTTCCTGGCCGCGCGCACCGAGCGGGTGCTGCTCGGGACCTCGGTGCTGACCCCGACGTTCCGCTATCACCCGGGCGTGCTGGCCCAGGAGTTCGCCACGCTGGCCGGTCTGGCCCCGGGCCGGGTCGCCCTCGGTGTGGGCACCGGTGAGGCGCTGAACGAACAGGTCATGGGTGTCTTGCCGCACGCCCATGAGGAGCCGGGCGGTCGCTGGCCGCCCTTCGGCGAGCGCCTGGCCCGTCTCGCCGAAGCGGTTGCCCTGATGCGCCGCCTGTGGGCGGGGGAGCGGGTCACCGCGACCGGGCACGAGGGCCGGGACCCGTACTGGCCCGTGACCGACCTGCGACTGTATGATCCGCCGCCGCAGCCGATCCCGGTCTACGTCGCCGGCGGTGGCCCCAAGATCGCGAGGTTTGCCGGGGCTCTCGGGGACGGCTTCATCGCCACCTCGGGCAAGGGCCGCGAGCTCTATGCCGACAAGCTGCTGCCCGCCGTGGCCGAGGGCCTTACCGAGCGCCCGGACGGTGCGCCGGCCTCATACGACCGGATGCTGGAGCTCAAGTGCTCCTACGACCCCGACCCGCGGCGGGCGCTGGAGAACGTGCGGTTCTGGGCCCCGTTGTCGCTGCCGGCCGAAGCCAAGCACTCGCTCTCCGACCCGGTCGCGATGGAAGCGGCCGCGGACGCTCTGCCCATTGAGCAGGTCGCGTCGCGGTGGGTGGTCGCCTCCCGCCCGGAGGACGTGGTCGAGGCGGCCCGCGAGTACGTCGAGCTGGGGTTCACCCACCTCGTGCTGCACGGCCCGGGGGCCGATCAGGAGCGCTTCCTGCGGCGCGTGGCCGACGAGGCGCTGGCCGGCCTGCGCGAACTGGGCTGAGCCGGCCGCGTCGGTACAGTGCGGGGGTGGAGAGCACCGAGCACAGCACCGACGGGCAGGGCACACCCCGGAGCGCCCCTGAGGCGTGGTCTCCGACCGACCCGTCGGGCGAGGTCGAGCCCTGGCCGGAGGGCGTCGGGGTCACCTTCGACGACTTCATCCGCCAGCAGGAGGAGGCCGCCTACGGGAAGGGCGGCTTCCGCTCGTACGGGCCGTCGTGGGCGTCTCGGCCGCACCGGTACGGGGGCGCGGAGTACAAGCGGCTCGTCCGCGTGCTGCGGGAAACCCGCGACGCGATCGCCGAGGCCCGCCTGGACGAGGACCAGTGCGCAATGCTGGCCGACGAGTGCGAGCGGGTCATCGACTTCGCGCGGGGCCTGCGGGCGGACGATCCCTTCCAGACCGTATGGGCGAACCGGTTCGACCTGACCGGTCGTGGGTCTGCGCTGGTGCCCCCGCTGGAGGAGATCCTGATCGACGTGGACGGTGGCCGCGCGCGGGCCGACGTCACGTTCGGGACCTCCTACGTGGGGGCGGGCAACGCCGCCCACGGCGGGGCGATCGCGCTGCTCTTCGACGAGTTCCTCGGGCTGACCGCGAACGCCGGCCGGCCGGTGGTGCGGACCGCGTACCTGCACGTGAACTACCGCAGCGTGACACCTATGCGCACGAAGCTGACCGTGCACGCCCACATCGACCGCATCGAGGGGCGCAAGCGCTATGTGGTGGGCGAACTGCGGCACGGCGACACCCTGTTGGCGGACGCGGAGTCGCTGTTCGTCGAGCTCCAGCCCTGGCACAGCTGACCTGGCCTGACGCACGGGTGGGCCGCACGGCCCGAGCCGTGCGACCCACCGGCCGCCGCAAGTTCCTCAGCTGCCGGCACCCACCATGGGACGACCGGTCTCGAGCAAGGTCTTGATGCTCGCCAGGATCCACGGCCAGCCGCCGCCACCCTGCTCGGCGTCGCCGGTTCCCTCGACGTCGCGGGCGGTGTTCTGCGCGCCGGTGCAGTCGTGAGTGAGGGTCAGGCTGGTCAGGCCGCCGGGGTATTCCTTGAGGTCCCAGGTCAAGGTCGTCTCCTCGTTGTGCCAGGCGGCGACCCAGGTCTGGACGAGGCGGCGTGGCGGGTCGGACTCGATCACGCGGCCGGTCACGGCGATATCGCCCATGCCCATCTCGCGCATGGCATCCGTCGTGAGGGACCGGTATTCACCGTCCGGGCGAAGGTCGTACTCCACGCCGCCGCCGTAGCCGTACTTCGTGGAGAACTCGGGTGAGGTGATCGCTGCCCACACCCGCTCCGCGGGGGACTCGATGTAGATGCGGAACACCTGGATCGCCGGGGCCTCGCGCTGCGGGTCGGCGGCCATGGAGCGCTCGTTGATGTCCGTGGAGCTCTGGTTGGTGGTCATGGTGAATCCTCCAGTTGTCGTTTCAGGTCGGTGAGTGCCACGACGTGGTGCTCGGTGAACTTGTCGATCCAGCGGTCGTGGATCTGGCGGATGGGGACGGGGTTCAGGTAGTGGAATTTCTCCCGCCCACGCTTCTCGGTCACGACGAGCCCCGCTTCCTCAAGCAGGCGCAAGTGCTTGGACACGCCGAACCGGGTCATCTCGGTCCGCGTCGCCACGACCGCTTCGAGGTCGCCGAGGGTGCGCCCGTCCTTCGCGAACAGCGCATCCAGCAGCAGCCGCCTGGTGGGGTCGGCCAGCGCCCGGAACACGAGATCGTCTTGCACGACTACGACGATAGGTGACTAAAAAGTCACGTGTCAAGGGAGGTGGCGAACCACCTTGGTCGAGGTGTGCAAGGGAGGTGAACCACCCTGATCGCGGTCGGTATCGCCGCTACCAGGACAGGGCGATGTGCTCGGCGACTCGCCAGGCCTCCGGATCCCTGCCGACCGGGCGTAGACCGGTCGGATACCAGGCGGGCGGCGCCTCGGGGTGGGGGCCGAGCAGCGTCACCCGCCCGCCCCCGACCCTCGCCGAGACGCCGGCGAGGTGTCCGCTGCCGTAGTGCCCGAGCGTCACCAGTCGGTGGGCGCCCGCGTCGACGGTGAAGGTCGGCGGATCCTGCACGTACATGCTTCGCGAGGTCCCTCGCCAGGAGACCGTGGCCGCCTGGGGGGTGGTGGTGCTGACGTGCGCGCCGGTCGTCGCCTTGTAGTCGAACACGCGCCCCGGCCAGAGCCCGAATCCCGGGTCGTCCGCGGCCAGGTAGGCGCCGAGGCACAGGCCCAGGTAGTGCCCGCCGCCCCGCACCCACGAGGTGATGGTGGACGCGTGCGGAGCCATCAGCGGCCAGGCCGCCTCGACCTCGCCGCCCCCCGGCTGGACGTAGAGCGTGGCTCCGCGCAGTCCGGCCGCGGTCAACGGTGTGGACTCGCCAGGGCCGATGTATCCCGCGCTCAGCACACCGCGATGCGCGATGGCCTCGGCCACGGCCGCAGCCGACTCCGGGTAGGCGGCGGGCCCCCGGTAGATGAGGGCCCGCGGTCGTGGGGCCGCGGCGGCGCGGCGACCTTCGAGGCATACGAGGGCGGCTGCGGCGAGCGAGGAGCGGAGCAGCGCGCGGCGGCCAAGCGGAATCTGGGCGTCATGAAGACGGAGGCTCACTCGATCATCCTGTCGATTTATCCCTTTTGCGAGAGTCTAGCTCCCGCAAAGGAATTCCCCACCTCGGGGAGCGTCCGGGCGCAGCGCGCCGCGATCACCGGCTGCGAGGCACCGTCACCGCGGTCAGGACGAGGTCGTCGGCGACCAACCAGCGTCCCTCGAAGCGGTCCAGCAGCGCCCCGCCCACGACCACTCCCGGCACCAACAGCCGCGCGGTGAACGACCCGTCCGCCGCGACCTCCACGTGGACGTCCGGGTAGTCGAGGAAGCGGCCCGCGAGCGGGTACCACGCCTTGTAGACGGACTCCTTGGCGCTGAAAAGCACAGTCTCCCAGGGGGTGCCGCGCCTGTCGGCAGCCCCCCCGCCGTCCGTACGGGCGGTCCGGCCGGCCTGCGTGCGGCCACCCCGGTTGACCTGCGCCCGAGCCTGCGTCAACTCCTGGCGCTCTGCGTCGGAAGCGATCAGCGAGGCGACCTCCTCTGGGAGCGGCTCCCGCGGCTCGGCGTCGATCCCGAGGGAACGCCACGTCGAGCTCGACGCGACCGCGGCGGCCCGGAACCCGGCACAGTGCGTCATGCTGCCCACGACCCCAGCGGGCCACGACGGCGCGCCGCCGGCGCCGGGCGGGATCCCTACGGACTCCACCCCCATCTCCGCCAATGCCTCTCGGGCGCAGGCGCGCACCGTGACGAACTCAGCTCGCCGGACGGCCGCGGCGCGAGCGATCGCCGCCTCCTCCTCCAGGAACAGCGGCACTCGCTCGTCCAGGCGCCTCTCGGCGACCCGTATCGACGAGGGCAGGATGCGCTCGAACACCGCGACCGGCCCGGTTCAGTGCGGCGAAGGAGTGGGGAGCGAGTATGCCCCCGGCATGGCCGCCAGCTCCCGGACCAGCGTCGTCTCCCGGCGGGCCAACCGCAGCGCCAGCAGCAGCCGGGAGTCCACGTCGCGGGCACTCAGCAACCGCTGCCGGTCGGTCACGTCCAGCATGACGTGCCGCGTCGCGTCATACGACAGCTGCGAGGGCTCGGTGGGCAGCTCCACGTGCGACAGGCCCACCTGGTCCCGATAGGCCTGAACGGCCGCGGTGAGGCGACCCGCGACGTGCGCCACCAGCTCGGGGTCCCGGACGTGATCGTTCAGCCAGGTCACGAAGCCCGTCGCGTAGGGGGTCCGGCCGTCCCGCTCCACCGACTCCAACCGGAACCGGCGGACCCCGGTGGCCATGACCGCAAACGACTGGTGGCCCGCGTCGGAGACCTGGTCCAGCCGTGCCGCGCAGCCGATCTCGTGCAGGGCGATGACCTTGCCCTCGCCGACCTCTTGGCCTTTTCGGATCGCGACGACGCCGAAGACGTCCTCCTCGCCGGCCTTCCGGCGAGCGAGGAGATCGCGCAGCATCGCGACGTACCTCGGCTCGAAGATCCGCAGCGGTAGCCGCTCGCCGGGCGTCAGCACCGTGCCGAGCGGAAAGAGCGGCAGGGTCGGCATGGGTCCCAGCCTAGGCGCGTGGAGCCGGCGCCACGCACGCGTCGGCCCCACCCCCAAGGCCGGGTCGGGAGGCTATCTCACCCACGTCGTCGGCAGGTTCCCCGGGGCGGGGCTGCCCGTCGGGAGGCCGGTGGGCGACACGCCGCCCGTCGCAGGGCTGGTCCCCTGTCGGGGCTGCGTCGTGGGGGCGGCAGGGGTGGTCCGCGTGGGGTATGCCGGTGCGGTCCGGGTCGGTGACGTCGGCGCGGGAGACCCGCCTTCGTTGAAGTGCCGGTAACCGAAGAACGCCAGCACGGCCAGCACGATCGCCGCCACGACGGCCGCGACGATCTTCGGGATGCTGTACGGCCGCTCGCCGACGACGTGCCCCGTGAAGGCGTTGACGTACACCGTGTAGGGCTCGCCCGCATAAAGGTAGGCGGCGACCCAGAGCGGCAGCAGCATCAGCTTGAACGTGACGTCGGAGTAGGCCGTGCTCACCGACGTCAGCCGCTGCACGTCGCCCCCGATGTCGGCCCGGCAGTCGGACTCGATGATCGGGCGCATCCGGTCCTTCGCCGATTCCAGGCCGTTCTCCGGCTGCACGTCGTACCGCAACGCCTGAAAGCCGGACAGGTAGTCCTGACGGAACGGCGCGGCCTTCTCCAGCGTCCACGGCTCCAGCTTGTGCAGCGTGGCCGGCGGCAGGTGCGTCGAGGCCGGGACGAGTACGTCGTCGAAGAACCGGCCCACCTGCCCCGACGCCGGCCACCAGCGGGTGCGTTGCACGGTGCGGGTCTGGGTGCGCCCCTCGTTGTCGGTGTAGGTCTCCGTGTCGTAGTAGTGCTCGCCGCGCATCCCCGAATACTGGGTGCGCGTGTTCGCGTCATAGGTCCAGTGCGGCACGTACGTCCCGTGGATGCGCTCGGCCGTCGTCACCTTCTTGAGGCCCCCCGGGGCGAACCACCGGGACGAGGTCCACTTCCGCATCGACTCCACGGCCTGGTTCTTCGTCAGGCCGAACGGCACCACACCCTCGGGGATCACCTGCTCGCGCGGGTCGATCTCGGCGACGATGGGCGCGCTGCAGAAGGGGCAGAGAAGCGACAGGTCGGGGCTGTCGACCGAGGCGCCACACCGCGGGCAGGCCATCACGTGGTCGGCGACGACGCCCGTGGGCTTGTCGGGCGAGTCTCGCCACGCCACGTAGTCGTGCTCGTCGATGACGTCGAACTCGTCGACCGGGACGGCCTGCCGGATGCCGCAGTAGGGGCAGGTCAGCTCCTGGGTGCCCGGCTCGAACCGCACCTGCGCGCCGCAGGCGGCACACGGGAAGGTGGTCGCCACGCGCCGATCGCTCGCCGGGGGCGGGGTCGCACCCTCCGCGACGGGCGGGTGCGGATGAGGGCCGCCGTCCCCCGGAAGGTCCGACCGTGGGCCGCGGACGTCGGAGGCGTACGAGTGGGAGCCGCGGTCGTCGGAGCCGTCCACCCCGTGCGGCGACTCCTGACCCGACCACCCGGTCGGCCGCCCTTCCCCGCCCGCCCCGCCCGCCGGCATGGGAGGCGGTCCGCTCACTGGGTCGGGGGGGTCGGCGGCGCGGGGGGAGCCGGCGGGGCCGGGGGCTGCGGAGGCGTCGGGGGCAGGTGCGGCGGCAGCGAGGCGACGAGCCCGGAGAGCTCGCTGACCTGATCCGCGGGAGTCCACTCGCTCATCCCCTGGCGCCACACCAGCGTTCCGGCCGGGTATTCGCCGGAGCGTAGGCGACTCGCCACGTCACCGGCCGGCATGGGACCGGACTGTTGCCCGCCGACGCCCACGTACCACTGGGCCTCGCCCGGCAGCGCCGGCGGACCGCCGGCAGCGCCACCCTGACCGGCACCATCCGGACCGGCGCCACCCTGGCCGCCGCCACCCTGGCCCGCGCCGCTCTGACCGGTGCGCATGGCGTCCGCCATGGCCTGGCCCATGCCCATCCCCATGCCCATCCCCATCGACGCGCCCATCCCGCCGCCGGGATTGTTCGCCGCATCCTCCAGGGCGTTCGCGGCCTGGAACTTCGTGTACTGGTCCAGGTTGCCGAGCACGCCCATCTGGGTGCGCTTGTCCAGGGCCGCCTCGACCTCGGGTGGCACCGAGATGTTCTCGATCATGAACTGGGTGATCTGCAGGCCCATCCCGCCGAGGTCCTCGGAGAGGATCGCCGCCAGCCGCAGCCCGAGATCGGACTGCTTGGCCGCCAGATCGAGCATGCTCACCCCGGAGGTGGCCAACGCGTGGGTCAGCCGGGAGACCACGACGGTCCGCAGGTACTCCGAGACCTCCTCGGTCCGGAACTGTGGGTCGGTGCCGACCAACTCGGTCAGCAGCGCCTTGGCGTCGCTGACCCGCATGGCGTACCCGCCGAAGGCGCGCAACCGCACCATCCCGAACTCGGGATCGCGCACCATGATCGGGTTCTGCGTGCCCCACTTCAGGTCGGTGAACTGCCGCATGGAGACGAAATAGACCTCCGCCTTGAAGGGGGAGTCGAAGCCGTACTTCCACCCGCGCAGCGTCGAGAGGATCGGCAGGTTCTGCGTGGTCAGCGTGTGCGTGCCGGGCTCGAAGGCGTCCGCCACTTGGCCCTCGTTGACGAACACGGCGGTCTGCCCAGGCCGCACGATCAGCTGGGCACCGTTCTTGATCTCGTTGTCGTGGCGCGGGAATCGCCACATGATCGTGTCGCGGCTATCGTCCAGCCACTCGATGATGTCGATGAACTCCCCGCGCAACCCGTCGAACAGCCCCATCGTTCCCCCTGTGCTCCCACCCGGCTCGGCGCCGCGTGCTCGAATCGCCCGCGGCCACTACGAATGGTATGCGTCTTCGCACCCTGGCGGCTCCCCCCTTCTCGGCTCGAGGCGGCCGGCCACGAC
>CAKUSI010000128.1 GCA_934678955.1 uncultured Austwickia sp.
AGAACACAAGCTTCCCAAGCTTGATACGCGGGTTCGATTCCCGTCACTCGCTCCACGGCAGAACCCCAGGTCAGCGGGCTAGCCTTCTGCGGCACTACAGCCGGGCCATCTGACGCAATCCTGTTTTCATGATCTGTGCATGATTGCGCGTTCATGACGCATCCCGTTGTCGCCCGTCCGGTCTCCGCCACTCCTCAAGGCCCCGAGTACTCGTGAAGAGGGGGCGACCCTCGCGAACGACGCGTAGGCGTGGCGCGGTCGTGCGTTCGGCGAAGGGGTCAGCGCGCCGAGACCAGCGAGTCGGCGAGGTCGGGTCGCGCCTCGGGGGAGCGGTTGAACACCGCGGTGTTGCTCCAGCCGGCCCGGCCGGTCAGCACCGGCACGAGTTGCGGCCCGTGACCGAGGGCGACGCCGATCCGCGCGGCCAGCGCGACCGTGTCGGCCACCGTCTGCGGATGCGGCGCGAATTCGAGGTTCGCCGCGTGCGCGATGTCGTACCCGTGCACGATCAGCTCGAAGGTGCGCGTCGGCAAGTACTGGGAGAGCAGCATCCCGCCGGCCAGCGTCTGCACCACCGGGTCGGCCCCGTGCGGTTGCAGTTCGAGCACGCCCCGGACCTGCCGCGCCAGGCCCGCGAAGCCGGCCGCGACATCCTGCCCGAGCGCCTGCCCCGATTCGACGCCCCGGCGGGCGATCGCGTCGTCCTCCCCGGGGGAGTCGGCCACATACACGTAGTAGGCCACCGCGTCGGGACATGTCACCGTCGTGGCGGGCATCTTCAGGTACGTGACCACCGTGGACATCGCTCGGCTCGTGTGCCCGATGAGCGAACGCAGATCCCAGACCCCGAGGCCAGGGCCGTCGAGGCGATCTGCCGGTACGCGCGAGACGAGTTCGGTCACAGCGTCAGTGGTGTCAAGGAAGTTTCGTCGTGCGTCCATACACCAGCAGACCTCGGAGTGACGGGGCTCACAAGGCGAGATCCTGAGGGGCGAGACCAGACATATCGGATCGTGGCCGCCACGGGGGCTCTTCCACTGGGCTCCTCCGCGCGACCCCTCAGACCGTGGTGCCGGATCGGCGCGGCGCGGAGGCCGCCGGCAGGGCGCTCGTGCGCTGGGCGAACCGGGTCATGCCCGACCGGAGGACCGCCCCCCGCAGCGTGAAACCCCGGGCGGTCTCGCGCGGGCCGTGCGGTCGACGGGATGGCAAGGGTCCCGCCGTGCGGTCGAACACCGCCGTGTCGCGCCACCAGCCCCGCCCCGTCAGCGCGGACACCAGGCGCGGGCCGTGACCGAGGGCGACCCCGATCCGCGCCGCCAGCGCGGCCGTGTCGGCCAGCACCTGCGGGTGCGGCGCGAACGAGATCTCGGCGGCGCGGGCGATGTCATACCCGTGCACCACCAGCTCGAAGGTCCGCGTCGGCAGGTACTGCGACAGCAGCATCCCGCCCGCGAGAGTCGGCACCACGGGGTCGCCCCTCGCCGCCCGTCGCGTCAAGACACCACGGACCTCTCGGGCCAGGTTCGCGAAACCGGCGGCGACGTCGTCCCCGAGCACGCCCCCCGCCTCCACGCCCCGGGCGGCGATCGCCTCGTCCTGGCCTGGGGTGTCGGCCACGTAGACGTAGTACGCGACGGCGTCCGGGCAGGCGACCTCCGTGGTCGGCATCTGCAGGTACATGGTCACCGTGGACATGGCTCGGCTCGTGTGCCCGATGAGCGCGCGCAGGTCCCACTCTCCGAGCCCCGGCTGGGAGAGGCGGTGCGGGGGAACGCGGGAAACGAGTTCAGCGACAGCGTCGGTCGTGTCGAGAAAGTTGCGTCGCGGCTCCATGTTCCAGATGACCACCCCGCCTCCATGCCCACAAGTCGCCCCTTCCCCGAGCGAGACGTGTCCGTGTCACGATGTGGTCGGCAACACACCCTGCGTGGCACCGCTCGACGATCCTGGGCCCGAACCCAGCCGGTTCTCAGCAAAGTCGGGCCACCATAGACGTATGAGTCTCTTCGACCGTCATCCCCGGATGCGCTGGGGCGCCCCAGTGCTCGCGTTGGCCCTCGTGGCCGGCGGGTCGCTCGCCTCCTCCGTGACCGCCTCGGCCGACCCGTCCCTGCCACCGAAGACCGCGAGCGAGCTGCTCGCGGACGTCCAACAGGCCCGGATCGACGGGCTGTCGGGAACGATCGAACAGACCGCTGACCTCGGCCTGCCGGACCTCGCCCTCCCCGGGATGGCCAGCAGGCACGGGCAGTCCGCGCAACCGGAGTCGGCGCTCACCGGCACGCACACGTGGCGAGTCTGGAGCGCGGGGCCGACGAAGAGCCGGGTGGCCCTCTTGGGCGACCGCGGCGAGACCCACTTCATCCACAACGGGCAGGACGTATGGGTCTGGTCCAGCCCGGACCAGAAGGCCACGCACTACCAGCTGCCCCAGGAGGCCATGGCCGGCCACTCGCCGGGCGCCGGCCCCAAGCGACCCGACGGCGTCGGCACGGACCCCATGCCACGCACCCCGCAGGAGGCCGCCGACCAGGCCCTGGCGATGCTCGACCCGTCCACGGAGGTCAGCACGCCCGGTACGGTCAGCGTGGCTGGCCGCGACGCATACGAACTGCGTCTAACCCCCCGCGACAACACCACTCTGGTGAAGGCCGTCACCATGGCGATCGACGCGGAGACCAAGGTGCCGCTGCGCGTGCAGGTGCTCTCGACCAAGCTCGACACCCCCGCGCTCGAGGTCGGTTTCACCGCCGTGGACTTCTCGGTCCCCGGCGACGAGAACTTCACGTTTACGCCGCCGGCGGGCGCCCAGGTCGAGGAGGGTCAGCTGGGCCACGGGTCGGTCAAGTGGGACAAGGGATCGGGCGCGGATGCGAAGCCGCTGCCGCCCGGGGCCACCGGTCCGGACGGACACCCTGCCACGCCGGGAGCCGCCTCGGCCGCGAAGCCGCAGGTGGTCGGGTCCGGGTGGGGCGCTGTCCTGATCGGCCACGCCGGTGCACCCGGCGGCTTCGGCGCCGTTGCCGGCGACCCGAGCGCCGGCAGCACGGGCGACGGCGGCACGGGCGACGGCGGCACCGGCGACGGTTCCGGCGGGCAGGGCATGGAGGCCTTCGGTCAGATCCTGTCCCAGCTGCCGACCACGCCCGCTTCGTCCGGCGTCAGCGGCCGGGTCCTGGAGGGCACTCTCTTCACCGTCGTGATCACCGACGACGGTCGGATCGCCGGCGGCGCCGTGGCCCCGGAGAAGGTCTACGCGGCGCTCGCCACCCGATGAACGAACCCGCCACCGCGGCGGGGCAACCCCTCGCTGGCCCGGCGGCCACCTCCGTTGCTGAGCCGACCACGGGCCCCCTCAACACGGCCGCTGCCGGGACCGACGCCGCGACCGACGATCCAGCCGTCGCCACGAACGGCCTGACCAAGCGGTTCGGGGACCGGACCGTCGTCGACGCGGTCGACCTGATCGTGCCCGCCGGAGCCGTGTACGGCTTCCTCGGCCCCAACGGCTCCGGCAAGACGACGACGATTCGTATGCTGCTCGGGCTCATCGGCGCCGACGGCGGCAGCCGCGAACTGCTCGGCGTCCCGATCCCGCAGGGCACCGGGCGGGTGCTGCACCGGGTCGGGGCGTTGGTCGAGGGACCCGCCTTCCACCCATACCTGTCCGGACGCGCCAACCTCAGCCGCCTCGACGCGGCGGACCGGCACGCGGACCCGGCCACCGCCACCACCCGCATCGACGCCGCGCTCGACCGCGTCGGGCTCCTCGCGGCCGCCCGCAAGCGCTACCGCGCCTACTCCCTTGGCATGCGCCAGCGCCTCGCGATCGCGGCAACGCTGCTGCAGCCTCGCGACCTGCTGGTATTGGACGAGCCGACCAACGGCCTCGACCCGCAGGGCACCCGCGAGGTGCGCACCCTCCTGGCCGGACTCGCCGACGACGGCGCGACGGTCCTCGTGTCCAGTCACCTGCTGGCGGAGGTGCAGCAGGTATGCACGCACGTCGGGGTCATGCATCGCGGGCGGCTGGTCGCGCAGGACCGGATCGACGCCGTACGGGGCGCCGGGGAAGCCCGTTACCGGATCCGCACCACCAACCCGCAGGCCGCCGCCGACGCGCTCGGCGCGCTCGGTCTGGCCGAGGTCACGACCGCGCCGGCCGGGGAGGACGGGTATGCGCTCGTCACCGCCGACCCCGGGGCGAGCGTCCCCGAGGATGTGGTGGCCGGCTTGGTCGACGCCGGGGTGGGCGTGGCCGGCTTCGAGGTGTCCCGACCGAGCCTGGAGGATCTGTTCGTGGCGTTGACCGGGGAGGGTTTCGATGTCGGGGGCTGAAGCGAGCGCCGTGGCGGCGCAGGGTCCGGACGGCGGGTCCACCGTCGCGACGGCAGCGCCCCGCGGAGGCGGCCGGCCCGCGACGCCGCGTCGACCGGCGCCGATCTCGACCCGGTTCTTCCGCTCCGAGCTCGCGCTGATCGCCGGTCGGCGGCGCAACCAGGCGGGATTGCTCGCCCTCGCCGCCGTACCGATCATCCTCGCGATCGCCGTGAAGCTCACCGCCTCGGACGGGCCCCGCGGGGGCGGCCTGGTCGCGCAGGTGACCACCAACGGGCTGTTCGTCCCGCTGGCGGCGCTGACCTTCGAGGTGACGATGTTCCTGCCCCTCGCCATCGCGATGGTGAGCGGCGACGCGATCGCGGGCGAGGCCAACCAGGGCACGCTGCGGGCGCTGCTCACCGTGCCGGTGACGCGCACCCGGCTGCTCGTCGTGAAGTACGCGTCCCTCCTGGTCGCCTCCTTCTGGGCCGTGCTGGCGGTGGTGCTGCCCGGCGTGATCATCGGGCTGGCGCTGTTCGGGTTCGGGCCGATGGTGACGTTCTCGGGATCCCAGCTCGGCGGCGGGGAGGCGGTCTGGCGGCTGGTGATCGCGGCGCTCTACGTGACCGCAGCGATGGCGGCCCTGGCCGCGGTGGGGCTGTTCTTCTCGACGCTGACCGAGCAGCCGATCGCGGTGACGGTGGCCGTGATGATCTTCGTGATCGCCTCGTGGATCCTGCAGGGCATCGAGCAGGTCTCGTGGCTGCACCCGTGGCTGCTGGTCAACTACGCGACGTCGTTCATCGACGTGCTGCGCGAACCCATCGCCTGGGAGCAGATGCAGCGGGGACTGGCGGTGTTCGCGGCCTACGCGGCGGTCTTCTGGCTGGCCGCCTGGGCACGCTTCGCCGGCAAGGACATCACGAGCTGACGAAGAGGCTGCCTCCCCGGCGTACATTTCCCGCCCACGGGCGGCATGCGTACGGCAAACCCGCCTCCCGGCGTACATTTCCCGCCCACGGGCAGCATCCGTACGCGAAAACCGCTCCCCGGCGTACATTTCCCGCCCACGGGCAGCATCCGTACACGAACACCCGCCTCCCCGCGTACATCTCCCGCCCACGGGCAGCATCCGTACGGCAAACCCCGCCTCCCCGCGTGCACTTCCCGCCCACGGGCGGCATCGGTACGGCAAACCCCGCCACTCGGCGTGCACTTCCCGCCCACGGGCAGCATCCGTACGCGAAACCCCGCCTCCCCGCGTACAGCTCCCGCCCGCGGGCGGCAGCGGTACGCGAAAACCCGCCTCCCCGCGCACATTTCCCGCCCACGGGCAGCATCCGTACGGCAAACCCCGCCTCCCGGCGTACACTTCCCGCCCACGGGCGGCACGACAGCGGGGCCCCGGCCTGGTCGGCCGGGGCCCCGCTCCTTCGCGGACGGGACTGCCACGTGCCCCCCGCGGATAACCCCCTGCGACCTACCGCCCCTGCGCGGCGGGGAGAGGGTCGATGGCGTCGGCTCCCCCTCCGAGGGCCGGCGCCACGCCTGTCACACCGGATCCACCACAGCGGATCCCCATCACGAAACTGAGTCTCGCCGAACGACTGAGTCTCGCCGAACGACTGAAACTCGCCGAACGGCTGAGTCTCACCGAACGACCGCCGCGCCCTTCACACCGAGAGGACCTCATCCTCCAGGCGGGCCAGACCGCGCAGCGTGAGCGCCAGCGCGTCGGCCTCGCCCCCGTACTCCCCGTCCTCCCAGATGGTCGGCGCGACGCCTGCCCCGTCGGCCGTTCGCCCAGTCCGACTGAGCGGAAAGGATAGCCACGTCACCAAATCGTCATCCCTCATCGCTTCTGACCCCGTCGCGCGCTTCGTCGTTGCGAAGTCGCGACGTCCCCGCGCCAGCGCGGGCCAGATCCCCTGACAGGCCACCGTGCTCATGGAGCCCCCTCGCCCAGTCTGCGTGCCGTTCCGTTCTGTCAGCTCTTTCGGCTGGTCGGGGGCTCGCCTGAGGGGATGTGAACGGTCGACTTGGACGCGACCGGGGGCCGCCGTTCCTGATTCGCCCGCCCGGGATCACGAACTCCGTTGGGAGGACACCCCCGTCCGGGGGGTCCCGTCGCTCACTTCGCGAAGGCGCCGCTGAGCGCTTCATCCAAAAGTTGGTCCGTCGACGCCTCGATCCGCGCCGAGTCGCCGCGCTCGCGCTCGGTCAGCACGCCGTAGACGTACGTGTCCTCGCCCTCCTTGCGCGCGGCGGCCGCCGCCCGGGCGATCAGGTCCCGCGCGACCACGCCGTCCTGGATGTCGCCGAGGGCGTCCTGGACCTTCTCCCACGCCGGGGTCGCGGCGGACTTGAAGCCGAGGACCGGGGCGGAGGCCTCCCCCGCGTACCGCGCAGCCTTGGCGTCCTTGCGCACGTCGTGAAGCAGAACCTCCCGCTCGACGGGCTCCGCCACGCGGGCGTTCGCCGCCTCGCGGGTCACCCGCGAAGCGGCCTTGCGCAGGTACTTGGGGAAGGCCCGGTCCGCGGGCCGCGCCGAACGCCCGTCACCCTTGCCACCCGGCTTGAACGGCGGGTGCAGCAACAGGTCCGTGAAGGACTCCAGGATCCGCGTGTACCGGTCCGAGTCCAGCGCCGCGACGCTGTTGGCCAGGCCCGCCTCGTGGTTCGCGTCGATCATGCCGAGCAGGCGACGCCGCGCGGCCGCAACATGTCGCTTCTGCAGCGGGTTGCCGCGCCCGCCCGCCTCCTCCTCGAGCTCGTCCAGTCGCTTGGTGAACCGCTCGCGCAGCACCTCGGCGTCGCGGGCGTCCCCGAGCACCCCGGCGAACCAGCCGAGCTCATCCCGCAGCGGGTCGGTCACCTCTCGGTCGAACACGTTGCGGAATGTCTTGAGCGCGCTTCGGGTACGCCGCGTCGCCACCCGGGTCTTGTGCACCGCGTCGTGCTCGTCGACCCGGACGTCGGGGTCACGGGCCTGCAGCATGCCGAGCTGGGCGCCGAGGTAGTCCAGCACGGCGCGCCCGAGCGCGACCTTCTGGCGGGCATCGTCCTCGTCACCCTTGGAGTCGTCGTCCTCGGCGTCGGCCTCCGCGAGCCGCGCGAGTGGCGCGGCGAGAGCCCGCGCCAGCTTCGACGGGTGGTCCGAGCGCACCAACCCGGAGCCCTCCAAGTGCGCGGACAAGGCCTCGAAATCCTCACTCGTGCCGGCGTCGCCCAGCTCCAGCTCGACCTCGCGCCACCGCAGCACGTGCTCCTCGCCGCGGGCGTCGACGCTCGCCATGACGACGGCCTCGACCTGGTCCAGCACCACCTCGGCCACGACCTGGTCCGCCTCGTCGTGAAGCAGCCAGCGGGTCCGGTCGGTCGCGAGGACCGCGACCGGAAGCAGCGGAGCGTTCTTGATGAGCTCGGCGACGATCGCGCGCAGGTCGTTCGGCACCCGGGCTGCGGAAGTGCCCAGGGGCGCGTGGTGCTCGCGGCGGCTGTCCTTCTCCTCCGGGGTCTTGAGGTGCCACCCCGCGTCGACGCCACCGGTGCGGCGTCGCAACGTGTGCCTGGCCCGCAACAACGTCAGCCGGGGCGTGTCGAGGTAAGTCGCGGTCTGGGTGAAGCGCGACCCGTCATCCGTCCGGCGGACCCCGCCGATGTCGGTCAGCGACGGCAGCTCCCAACCGTCCGGCACCTCGTAGGTGCGCTCGGTCTCCACCTGGATCTCCACCGCATGCCCCTCATCGACGTCCGTGTCAGCAGCCATGCCTCCATTCAAGGCGATGATGCGCTCCCTGTCGTGGGCAACGGTCCAGGTCACCGTCCAGGTGCGCTACGACGGCGGGCCCATATGGGACGAATGGCGCGTCCGCTGGTCCGACCTCTCGGAAACGACCCGCCCTGTCCCCTCGGAAACGACCCGCCCTGTGATGCACGTCACATTCGTCCCCTGTGGTGGCACTGACTACGATCTCCGACCATGGACATGAGCTACCGATGAGTAGCTTGACGGAAGCGGTGCACGGCGCGTCCCGTACAGCTCCCGGCCCACCCTGGCGCCGCACGAGAGCAGCACCCGAGCAACCCACGGAGGGCACGGCGAGATGGGCCACTACAAGAGCAACCTGCGCGACCTGGAGTTCAACCTCTTCGAAGTGCTGAACAGGCAGGACGTCCTGGGCAGCGGCCCCTACGAGGACGTCGACGTTGACACCGCCCGCGAGATCCTGGCCGAGGTCGGCCGCCTGGCCGAGCACGAGATCGCCGACAGCTTCTACGAAGGCGACCGCAACCCCCCGATCTTCGACCCCGACGCCGGCACCGTGACGCTGCCGGAGGCGTTCAAGCGCTCGTACAAGGCGTACTGCGACGCCGGCTGGGGCATGCTCAACGCCCCCGCCGAGCTCGGCGGCACGATGGCCCCGCCGAGCCTGCAGTGGGCCGTGGCCGAGTTGATCCTCGGCGCGAACCCGGCGATCTACATGTACTCGGCCGGCTTCGGCTTCGCGCGCGTGCTGTACGAGCTGGGCACGCCCGACCAGCAGACGATGGCGCGGCACATGGTCGAACGCGAGTGGGGCTCGACGATGGTGCTGACCGAGCCCGACGCGGGCTCGGACTTCGGCGCGGGCCGCACCAAGGCGATCCCGCAGCCGGACGGGACGTGGCACATCGAGGGCGTGAAGCGGTTCATCACCTCGGCCGAGCACGACATGACCGAGAACATCGTCCACCTCGTGCTGGCCCGCCCCGAGGGCGCGGCCCCGGGCACGAAGGGGCTGTCGCTGTTCGTCGTACCGAAGTACCACGTGGACCTCGCGACCGGCGAGCCCGGCGCGCGCAACGGCGTCGTGATCACCAACGTCGAGCACAAGATGGGCCTGAAGGTCTCGGCGACGTGCGAGGTGCGGTTCGGCGAGAAGGAACCGGCGGTCGGCACGCTCGTCGGCGGCGTCCACGACGGGACCGCGCAGATGTTCCGGGTCATCGAGTACGCCCGGATGATGGTCGGCACCAAGGCGATCGCGACCCTGTCGACCGGCTACCTCAACGCGCTCGCATACGCCAAGGAGCGGGTCCAGGGCGCCGACCTCACCCAGATGGCCGACAAGACCGCGCCGCGCGTGACGATCATCCACCACCCCGACGTGCGCCGGTCGCTGATGCTGCAGAAGGCGTACGCGGAGGGGCTGCGCGCCCTCGTCCTGTACGCGGCCGCCCAGCAGGACGTGGTCGAGACCTACCGGCTGGCCCACGACGGCGCCGACCCCGAGCGTAAAACGCCCGAGGACACGATCGCCCGTGTGAACGACCTGCTCCTGCCGCTGGTGAAGGGCTGCGGCTCCGAGCGGGCCTGGGTGCTGCTCGGCACCGAGTCGCTGCAGACCTACGGCGGCTCGGGCTTCCTGCAGGACTACCCGCTGGAGCAGTACATCCGCGACGCCAAGATCGACACCCTCTACGAGGGCACCACGGCGATCCAGGGCCAGGACTTCTTCTTCCGCAAGATCGT
>CAKUSI010000129.1 GCA_934678955.1 uncultured Austwickia sp.
GCACCAAGCCACGGCATCACCGCAAGTCACGGCCCCTACCGATGCAAGAATCGCCGAACGGTGACCCAACTCAGGCCGAACGAAGCAGAGCAGGACTGGTACGAAACCAACAAGGCAGCCTGAAACATGAATATCAAGCGGTCCGGATTCCATCCCGCAGCTCAAAGTTCTTCTCGAGCAGAAGGAGCGCGCCGCCACGCCCATGCTCTTCACCTCGGCGGATCTAGATTCAGTGCACCACGCCCAAGTATCGCTCTGCCCAGCCTTGGTACACCTCGCCCTCATGCATGTGTCCGGGGCTGCTCCATGTGCCGCAGTAGCGGCACAGCCGCTGAGACGCTTCCTCCTGGGCGCGAGCCTGTCCGATCGCAACCGTCCGACCTTCTCGTCGCCCGTCTTCGGTGAGGTGGTCATCTCGCCCCGTGCAGCTAGTTGAGCATAGGCCACGTCCCATCCCCAGCACACTCCCCACCTGCATTGCGCGGAAACCTGCAGCGACGACCTGTGGCCCGCCGACAACCTCGCTGCCGCCTCCTCAGCCCCTCCCCCGCTGCCCCTGGTGCGGAACGGTCGCCCGCCCCGACCGGCGCATCCGCCAAGGGCTGATATCACCTCCTGCAGGCACGTACCGCTGATAGGTATTAGGCAGACCAACAAGGGGGTAAACGTGAATCACGGACGATCGGTCATCGCACGCCCGGCCATGGTCGCCGGAAGCATCGGGCTCGGGCTGCTGCTCAGCGCCTGCGGCGGGCCGGCCCCATCACCACCCGGCGCCGCCCCAGACCCGGCGGTCGCGCAGACCAGGACTGGTATCGACTGGAAGAAGCAGCCCACCGCCGCCTGGACGGCACCGGCCGGAACCGAGCTCGTCGGAGTCACCGACGATCGGGTGGTTCTGTACGACTACGTGAAGGGGCTCACCGGCCTCGACCTCACCACGGGCCAGGTCGCCTGGGAGGCCGAGGAGCCCGACCAGTGCGCGATGAGCGCCAGCACCCTGTTCTGTTACGACATGACCTCGGGTGACGGCAACTATCGCGACCCCAAGACGGGGGCCGAGGGCAACGCCGTCGCGCTGGGGGCGGACGTCGCGTTCGTCGAGGCAGGCCCGCGGGGTGTCTACAGCGTCCATTCCGCCCTGGACGGTGGCATCGAAACGCCGGCGGTCAACGCCTGGGATCTCGACGGCAAGCGTGCCTGGACCGTCAACGGCCCCGAGGCCGGCTACTACTGGGACCCGCTCTCGCCCATCTCTGTCCGCGGTGAGTTTGTGCAGGTCGTCCTGTACCGCGACCCCGCATCGGGCTCGGACACGTGGCACGTGCTGCTCAACCCCGCCGACGGCAGCGTCGTCGCCGAGGATGCCACCGTCACCGAGCGCGGCGAGCTCGTCCGCATCGGCGAGACTTCGACCGAGCTGCTGGACGACAAGGGCGACGTCGTCCGCACCGTCAAGGGTCGCGTGGGCATCGAGGGCGAGGAGCCCATCGACCCCGCCGGCGACGTGCTGACGGTCGATGACTTCCAGCTGCAGCCGGTCGCGCCCGACGGTTCCAGCCGGTGGACTGCGCCCGCCGACCCGTACGGATCCGTCCGCACCTGCGGCGACCGCGCCACCGTGAGCGAGCAGCACAGCCTCACGCTCATCGACACGACGTCGGGTGAGACGCTCTGGCAGATTCCTGCCCCCGTTCCGTTCCCGGTCGTGCAGTGCGCCGGTGATGTGCTGCTCACCACGAAGGAACAGGTCGAGGGCAACGAGGACGGCCCGCCCACCATGGTCGCCGTCGACGCCGCTACGGGCGACGAGCTCTGGTTCATCCCCGCCGCAGGCACTGGCACGTGGACCGCCGCCGGCCTCCTCGTCCACGACGTCGGCGAACAGGCCGTCAGGCTGTACCGGTGAACTCCGCGCCCGGGTTGCGGCTGCTCGTCGCTCCCTCGTGCGCGGGTTCTCCGCTCTCCGAGCAGCTTTCGGACGCCGTACGTGACGGCCTGGGCGCCGATGCGGCCTCAGCCCTCACCGCGCTGGTCCTGCCCGCAGGACCCATCCGCGCCGAAGATCAAGCCCTCATCGACCAGGCCACCGACTCTGCCACCGCAGGCAGCACCATCGTGCCCGTCGTCATCGGCCACGAGGCGTCGCACGCGCTCCCCGACGTCTCCCAACTCATCGTCGCTGGGCGGGACGCCGCCTGGGTGACGGACCGGCTCGGACGCCTCATGGCCGCGAGCGGCCGCGACCTCATCGCTCTGCAAGACCTGCACCTGGCCGCCACCCGCTGGGACGCCACCGGCCGCCCGCCCGCAGCGCTACTCGGCAGCGCTGCGGCCGCCGAGGCGCTCGCGTTGTTGCCGGTGGCCGCGAAGGTCGGCTGGGTGGACGTCCCGCTCGTCACGTCGTTCGTGGACGCCAGCGCCCGCCATCAGCGCGGACGACAGCGTCGCCTCCTCGGCGGGCTCGCCGTCGCGAGCGTCATTCTGCTCGTGCTCGGTGTCGTGGCCCTTCTCAGCCGTGTGGAGGCCGCGGCCGCGGCCGACCAGGCCCGCGCCCAGGCCGCCATCAGCACCAGCAGCCGGCTCGTGCGCCAGGTCGACGACATGCTCGGCGCGTCGCCGGGGCCCGACCTCCCGCAGTTGCTCATCGCGGAAGCCCTCCGTGCCGACGCGTCCCCCGCGGCACTGGCGACGGCCCGTCGGGTGGTCGAGCTGATCCCGGTCCATCGCTCGGTGACGCTGCCGGCGCCGGCCCGCGAGGTCTCGGTCGACCGCGCCGGCACGCTCACGGTCGCCACCTTGTTCGATGGGCGCGTCACGATCGTCTCCGGGGAGGAAGTGACCCGGACAGTCGCTCCCGTGGCTGCCGATGACATCGCGATCCCGGTCGTGCACCCCGACGGGACGAACATCGCGCTGCTCACCCGCGAGGCGGTTCACGTCGTGGAGGTGCAGGGCGACCGACCGCCCGAGCGGGTGGCCGCGGCGTCCGAGGGCGGGTTCTTGGGGCGCTGGGTCGACGGAGGCCTGGTGGTCCTCAACGACCATGGCCCGACGCTGCTCGACCCGCAGGCGGGAACGGCCCAGCCGTGGGGGGAGCTGCCGTGGCGGGACGACGTCAGGGCAGCGGACCTGAGCCCGGACGGCAGCGTGCTCGCCCTGGTGAGCCCGAGCCACGGGGTGTGGATCGGTGACCCGCGGTCCGGGACGGCGACCTACGTCAGCGACGACACCAGCGTGCAGGACGTCACGCTCGGGGGGACGGGCACGGCGGTGCTGCGGCGCGCGGGGGGGTCGTCGCGGCTCGACCTGGTGTCTGGCGACACGATCACCGAGCCGACTCGGGCACTTCAGGGGGCGCTGGTCGCCGGGCCGGCCGGCGGCCTGGCGAGCCTCGGCCGCGACGGCACGGTCTGTTATCTCGAGCCCGCGACCGGGCGGTCAGCCTTCTGCCACCCCGCCCACGCGGGCGGGGTGATCGACCTCGCCGTCAGCGACACCGCGGCGTACACGGTCGGCTTCGATACCCAGCTGCGCATCTGGCAGCATCCAGAGACGCCCCGCTACCTGTCACCCGAGATGGTCTCGTCGACCGACGACATCGTCTCCAGGCAGATCGGGAACGACCCTGCGGCCAGGGCCCAACTCGTCGTCGCACCGGCCGGCAGCCACGGCGCGCTCTTCCTGCCGATGCGGGGCATGATCGGCACCTTCAACCCGGCGACCCTCGAGGCGCGCGACACCCTGTTCTACCGCCTGTGGCTGAAGCAGTACTTGGCGGTGCTGTCGAGCGATGCGCGCTCGCTGGGGGCGGTGTGGGAGGAGCAGGCCGAGGTCATCGACCTGGACGGCGGCACCATCCGCTGGCGGCTGGAACAGCAACTGCCCTTCACAGCCGGGCAGCTCCTGACGCCGTTGGTCGCGGTGTCCGCCGACGGGCTGGTCATGACGTATCAGTTCGCGGGCTCGGGCTACATGATCTCGGCCGAAAGCGCGCGCGGCGAACGCTATGCCGCCGCCCACAACCCGATCGCGGCCCAGGTGGCCGACGGGGTGCTGACCTTGATCACCGCCGACGGCGTCCTGTCCCGGGACGGGCGGCAGACGCTACTGGTCCGGGCGCCCGACACGGTCGTGGCCGCCGCGTTCGCTGAGGACGGCCGCCCGGTGGTCGTGGACTCGACCGGCACGGTCCTGCGGTTCCCGGACGGCGTGCGCAACGAGGTGATGACGCTGCCGTCGGGCTTCCGCCCCCTGAGCGTGCGGGTGTCGGCGGACGGGCAGCGCATCGCCCTGGTGGGGGCCGACCGCACGCTGATCGTGGCGGCCGAGACGGGCGCCACCCTGCTCGACGTCCGCCCCGCCGAGGCGGGCGCGGTCGTGCAGGACGTCGCCTTCCTCAGCTCGGACGCCGTACTCCTGGCCCGGGCGGACGGCGGCCTGCAGCGCCGCGACGCCCTCGACGACGACGCGCTCGCGGGAGTGGTCGGCGCGTCGGCGCCGCGAGAACTCACCACGGCGGAACGCGACCAGTTCGGGATCGGGTGAGGGCATGTTCGACTTCTTCATCTCCTACGGTCACGACGAGGCCCCGGCGGCCTTCGGCATCGCCGAGCGCCTGACCACCCTGGGCGAGACAGTCTGGATCGACGACCCCGACAACCTCCGCCAGGCCCAGGCGGTCGTAGGCATCCCCGCCGGTGAGCAGCATTGGACAGTGATCCGCGACGCCATCGCCGACGCAGCCACCTTCCTCGTCGTCGACGGTCGCGACTGGCGGGAATCCGACTACTGCCTCAACGAGTTGGCCGAGGCGCGCAAGATCGGGGTCCGCGTGGCGGTCGTCACCGACGACCCCGCGCACTGGGACGCCGAGGCCGTGACCCTGGCCGTCCCCGGTGGTGAGGACGCCCTCGTCGCCGCCCTCGCCCCCGGCGACCAGGCCGCAGCCGCACGGATCCTGATCGCGGCGGCCGCCGCGGACGACAAGCCCCTGGGGCTGGCCGACCGGTGGCTGGGTTCGGGTCGGCTGAGCGAGGCGGCGCGCACCGTGCTCGCGTCGCCCGGAACCGCCCTGCAACCGGTGGCGCCGGACGGCCTCGTCGTGTTCGCGCAGCAGGTGCACCGCGCGGCCCAGCGTCGGCGGCGGCGCTGGATCAACGGCGCGGTGGCCGGGGCCACGGCGGTGGCGCTGCTGGCGGGGGCGTCCTTCGTGTCGTTCGCGGCCGCGGGGCAGGACCGGCTGAGTGCCGAAGCCGACGCCGGCCGAGCAAGGTCGCTCGAACTGGCGGTCCAGGCTCTCGCGGCCCAATCGACCGACGAGGGGCGGCGGCTGGCTGAGGAGGCGCTGGCCGTCCAGGACACGCGCGAGGCCCGGACCGCGCTGGCGGTCAGGACCGCTGAGCAGCGAGCGGCCGCCGTGATGTTCCTGCCCGAGCACGATTATCGAGAGGCGAGTTTCAGCCCGTCCGGCCGACGGTTCGCGCTCTCCTACCCGTCGGGCGTCGTCTTCGCCGACATCGACGGCCAGGTCATCACGGACCTCGGCACGGACCGCTTCAACGCTACGGCGTTTCTGGACGACGACACCGCACTGCTGGTCAGCCGCACCACGGATGCCACGTTCACGGCGGTCGAGAAAGTCATGCTCAACGAGCGCGGCCGCCGCGTCCCGCTGGCGACGACGAGCCAGATCGTCCAGGAACTCCGCCGGGCCGAGGACGGCACGATCTGGTGGGAGGGCCACGGGCACATGGGACGATTCGACCCGGCCTCCGACTCGTTCAGCACGGACGCGTTCAGGAGCCCGGACGCCGCGGTCGAGATCGCCGGTCAGGCGCTGATCCGACTCGGCAGCGACGGGGTCGTCGAGCGGCTCGAACTGCCGCTCACCCTCGATCAGACCCCGACCTGGGCGGTGCGCCTCGCCGATCTGGAGGCTCTGGTGCCGGACACGCAGGGGCCCGACCGTTCCGGTGATGCGCAAGGGGCGCGGAAGGCGGACGAGGCCGCGGGCGAGGCGTTCGGCTATCAACTGAAGGTGTGCGGGGACCAGATCCACGTGGTCACGACGCACGGCTACCCCCAACCGGACGCCCACGTGGCGCTGTCGCTGGACGGCGTGCCGGTGAGCCCGTTCACGTTCCGGCACGGAATCGCGACGATGGCCTGCCTGCCCAGCGGGGACGTTTGGCCTGGCGGCATCCTGCACACCAGGCTCGCGGCCCTACCGTCGCAGGCGTGGGCGCCCCACGGGTTCATCGCGGAGGGCGAGCGGCAGATCCCGAAGCGGATGATCCAGTCGTCCGACGGGTCATGGACGGCCGTGGTGCTGCCGAGTGGCGAGGTTCGGGTGGTCGGATCGGCGCCGGAACAGGCCAGGACGATCGGCCAGGCGATGCAGGCGTCCGCGCTGTCGGGTGGGGCATCGGTCGTGCAGCTGCTGGACGGGTCGTTCTGGCGGGTCGCGCCGGGCCAGGCGTCCGTGCCGGTGGGGCGGGACGACGAGCCCTGGCACGCGCTGGGCGCGGCCGGGCCTGACCTCGCGTTGGTGGCGTCCACGAGTGAGGTGGGGGTGATGACGCCCGACGGCCTGGGCACCCGGTGGGCACGGAAGGCTGATCTCACGCGGGCGCGACCGACCGTGGCCGGGGACGGTTTCGTCCTGCGCTCCACCACCGAGGTCTGGCGCTACACCTGGGACGCGCCAGCCGGCGAGCCCCTGCGGGCGCCCGTGCTGAACGAGGCCGAGACGCTGGGCGACGTCATGCTCGACGGCGAAACCCTCTATGTGACGACCCAGCACGGGCGCTTCCTCGCGGTGGACGCCGCGACGGGGGAGACCCGTGCGGAGACGTCGCTGGGCGTCGCCGGGGTGTCGCTGCTCGCCCCGGGTGCGGACGGACCCCTGGTGCTGACGCCCGATGGGGCGCTGACAAGCTACGACCGGTCCCTGGCCAAGCAGGACAGCCTGTGGCTGGGCGTGCGCGGCACCACCCTCACCTGGGTGCCGCAGCAGCCGAAGATCGCGATCACCACCCCCGACCGGACGCTCGTGTTCGACCGGTCCGAGTTCCGCATCACGCAACGGCTCGCCCCGGACAGCGCGACCACGGTCGCGCTCACTGGTGACGGCCAGTCGGTGGTGTCGTTCACCCACTACTCCCTGCGGCGTGGTGACGAGAACGTCAATGCCGCCGCCGTGATGTGGCCGGACACCGCAGCGTCCGGGGTCGTCCCGCCGTTGGGCGAAAGGGAGTACGACACGGAAGCCTCGCTCGTGGTGTCGCCCCTCTGCGCCGACTGCGGCTGAGGGCTGGGGCGTGACTGGCAACACCCCGAGCCGACCCCCGATACGATCGGGCGAACCTTCGCGCTCACAGACAGGTGACGTGCCATGCCACGATCGGGTCGGATGAAGCTACTGGTGACGGGGTTCTGGATCTCTCTCGCCCTGATTCTGACCGGGTGCACCGGTGCCGCCAGCGAGCCCCCGCCCCCACCGACGCTGGCCGCCACTGGCGACCCACAGCCGGTGATGTCCGGCGACAAGATGGCCGGCCCGCGGGGCACCACCCTCAGGGGCCGCGGCGTCACCGTCGAGGTTCCCCGCGGTGCGGTTCCGGACGGCCACGAGTTCGGCCTGTCCGTGGGCCACCCGATCGGGCTCGTCGAGCGCCCCGGCACCGCCGAGATCTTCGGCGCTCCCGTCGCCGTCGAATACGGCACCCCCTTGGCCGCCCCCGCGCGCATCGAGTGGGACATCGCCGACCTGCCCGACGAGCAGCGATCCACCCTCGTGCTGGCGCGCTGGGACGACACGCTGCAGGTCTGGCGCGCCACCGACGAACCCTTCCAGATCGACGGGTCGAAGCTGTCGGCAGAGATCACCGAGTTCTCGTTCCTCACCTGGGTCGCCAACGCCGCCGCAACCGTCACCCAGACGGCCGGCGAATGGAGTGGCAAGCGCTCCGACGCGCTCGAGTGCACCAGTGACCCTCTGCCCTCCTGGGTGAGCGATGTCATCCGGCCGGACGCCGACCAGCCGGCCATGCCGATCCGCACCTGCACCGAGCCCGACAAGGGCAACGTGCTCACCCTCCGCGTCGCGAACAACCGCCCCTACAGCCAGCAGCTCGACCTCACCAAGGGCGACGGGTACGCCTGGGCGTGGCGGGGCGACGCCGACGGCACCGTCGAGGGCATCCTGCGCGAGTTGGCGGGCCGGGCCCTGGCCACCCCCACGAGCATGCAGATGGCGCCCACCCGGGCGACCGCGGTCGGACTCGCCCAGCCCGGCACACCGGGACAGGTCGAGCTCGCCCTGGCCGCACACCCGACGATCTCCTCGATCGGCACCGACGTACTGATCGCGCTCATCGGCAGCGTCGTCGACCTCGACAACGTGGGCGGCTTCGACTCGGACGCCTTGAACGCGTTCGTCCAGGCGATCTACGACTGCGGCGGCAAGGACGCGCTGAAGTCGCGCGAGGTGGCGAGCGCCGACACCTTCCAGCGGGTGCTCGAGACCACGAGGTCGTGCGTCGACTCCGACGCCGTCATGTCGGCGATCGAGGACGTCCTGCGTGCGCAGATCGCCAAGGGCGGCGAGAGCGCCACGAAGGCCATCCAGACCAACCGGCTCCTCAAGGGTGCCCTCGGCAAGATCGGCACGTACCTGACCGTGACCGACTTCGCCAGTTACACGGCCGAGCTCACCAGCGCCGGCGCCGTCGGCGACGTGAAGATCAACGTGCGGGGTTACGGACCCGACCCCGAGCTGGGTGACTGGACGGCGTCCTGCTCGGAACCCGCAGCCGACTGGGACCTCCTGTTCAAGAACCTCGCCGAGCGCGAGGCCTTCCGAGACACCAGCAAGGAGTACTGGGAGTTCCCGGCCTGGAAGAAGAGCGCGACCACGGCCGTCCAACCGGTGAAGAAGTGCTCGCGCGACTACGCCCAGAAGCTGGCGGCGGAGGTCGGGCAGTGGACGGATCAGAAGTCCGCTGAGGCCGTGGTGTCCGCCATCAAGGCCGTGCACGACCAGGGCTCGGTCATCGAGCTCAAGCCCGGCGGCATCGGGTCGTTCAAGTTCGGCGCCCCGGAGAAGGACGTGCGCTCGCTGCTCGACTCCGTTCTCGGCGCGCCCAAGCTCAACGAGGGCGCAGGGGGCTGCGAAGAGGCGGCCTTCGGGTACCAGTCGTACGCCGAGTACGGGGACCTGTCGGTCAGGTTCGCGGGCTCGGACGACACCGCGCAGTCACCGCGCACGCTGGCGTCCTGGATGTTCAAGACCAAGACCCGGACGGCGGGGAAGGTGAAGCTGACCGACACTATCCCGGTGGGGCTGACGCTGGCCGAGCTGCAGAGCCGTTACCCCGACGGGAGCGGCCTGGAGCACATGAACGCCTGGTTCGCCGGTCAGGTGTGGGTCATCCCCTACGAGAGCGACCCGCAACTGTTCCACGCCGGCGGGCTCGACTGGTGCATGTGAGTCGTCGGTCTCGGCGCTCCTGGGCTTCACCGGAGGCGCTGGGACGGCGACAAGCAGGGCGACGACCTGCTCGGCCACCTCGGCCCCGGACTGGGTCGGGGTGGGTCGGGGCCTCACTCACAGAGATTCGCCTGTCCGACAGTTGTGGGAGGCCCCGGTGTTCACTGAGCGTACGAGTGTTGGTCTGGATGTGCACGCCCGAACCGTTGCGGCGGCGGCGATCGATGGCGTGACGGGTGAGGTGTTCGAGGCGAAGCTGACGACCTGTGTCTGAGTAAATCGACCAGTTCGGCGTTCTAATTGTCCTCAGCTGTGCTGGTGGTCTTAGGTTGATT
>CAKUSI010000130.1 GCA_934678955.1 uncultured Austwickia sp.
GGTACTCATCCAGGGTGGTGGCACCGATCATCCGCAGCTCGCCGCGGGCGAGCATGGGCTTGAGCATGTTGCCGGCATCCATGGCGCCCTCGCCGGACGCACCCGCGCCGACGACGGTGTGCAGCTCGTCGATGAACGTGACGACCTGGCCCTCGGACTCCTTGATCTCGTTGAGGACGGCCTTGAGCCGCTCCTCGAACTCGCCGCGGTACTTGGCCCCCGCGACCATGCTCGCCAGGTCGAGCGAGACGACCCGGCGGCCCTTGAGCGAGTCGGGCACATCGCCGGCGACCACGCGCTGGGCGAGGCCCTCGACGACGGCGGTCTTGCCGACGCCGGGCTCGCCGATGAGGACGGGGTTGTTCTTCGTGCGGCGGCTCAGCACCTGCACGACGCGGCGGATCTCGGAGTCGCGACCGATCACCGGGTCGAGCTGGCCCTCGCGGGCGCGCTCGGTGAGGTCGACCGAGTACTTCTCCAGAGCCGACTCGCCGCCCTCGGACTCGGCCGAGGTGACGCGCTTGCCGCCGCGGGCGGCGTTGAACGCCTCGGCGAGCTTCGCGGGCGTGGTGACCTTGGCGAGGATCGGCTGGGCGTCGCTGGGGATGGACGCGAGGCCGATCAGCAGGTGTTCGGTGGCGACGAACTCGTCGCCCATCTGCTCGGCGCGGGTCTCGGCGTCGGCCAGCACGCGGGCGAACGAACCCGACAGCTGGGGCTGCTGGACCGACGAACCGGTCGAGCTCGGCAGCTTCTTGATGGCCGCCTGCGCGGCGGCGTCGATGGCGGCCGGGTCGGCGCCGACGGCGCCCAGCAGGGCGCCGACGGTGTTGTCGGGGACCATCAGCATCGCGTGCAGCAGGTGGCTCGGCTCGGCGTTCGGGCTGCCGGAGGTCAGCGCGTTGCGCAGGGCAGCGCTGACGGCGTCACGGCTCTTCGTAGTGAGTTTCGCAGTGTCCATGCGGGGCGTTCCTCCTGTGGAGAACATAAGTTGAGTACATCAGACTCAACTTTATTTACGCCCTCAGTATTCCACTTTTTGGCCCCTAATCCACGTGTCGGTGGGGCAGACCCTCCCAGTCCCCCGCACTCCCCACGCACGCCGCGGCGACATCAACGCCCCGCGCCAGCGCGGCTCCGGGGTCGAGCCCGTCCAAGCGTCCGGACAGGTAGCCGGCGCACAGGGCGTCGCCGGCACCGATCACGTCGACCACCTCGATTTTGCGCGCGGGCATGTGCGCCTCGCGTCCCGCCCAGAACACTGACGCCCCCCGCTCGCCCCGCTTCACCACCAGTTCGTCCACCGCCGCGGCCGCGGACGCCTCGACGAGCGGCAGTTCCTCCTCCGAGGCGATGAGCACCGACACATACGGCATCAGTGGCACCAGGGCGGCTCGCGCCGCGTCCTCCGACCACAGGGCGGGGCGGTGGTTGACGTCCAACGACACCGGGACGCCCTCGGCGTGGGCGGCACGGGCCAAGGCCAGGCACGCCTCGCCCGCCGAATCCGACAGTGCCATCGTCACGCCCGTGAGGTGGACGCGTCGGCACCCCGGCAGCGCGGCCAGCACGTCGCCCGCGGCCAACCGGGATCCGGCCGAGCCAGTCCGGACATAGGTGACCCGGCGGGCATGGTCGGCCGGCGACTCGAGCACCATCACCCCGGCCGGGGCGGCGTCCCGGACGGCGAAGGAGGTGTCGACCCCTTCACCCGCCAGAGTGGCGAGCACCCAGTCCCCCAGGGAATCGGCGCTGACCCGACCCACCCAGCGAGCACTGTGCCCCCACCGGGCGAGCCCGATCGCCACATTCGACTCGGCTCCGGCGACGTGGGCCGAGGGCGTCCAGCGGGCCGCGATGCGCGGCGTCCGGAAGGAGACCAGCGCCTCGCCCACGGTCAGCAGGTCGGTCACGCGAACTCCGCGGCGAGCCCGGCGAACGCGGCCGCCCGCTCGGCGAGGGCGTCGAGCGACCCGCCGCCTGCGGCATTCCCGACCAGAGGACCGCCGACGCCGACCGCCACCGCTCCGACGCGGAGGTACTCGCGGGCGCGGTCGAGATCCACCCCACCGACGGGCACGAACGGCACCTGCGGGAAGGGGTCGCGCAGGGCCTTGAGGTAACCCGGGCCGCCGACCGAAGCCGGGAACAGCTTGACCGCGGTGGCCCCCAACGCCAGGGCGTCGAGGGCTTCGGTGGCCGTCTGGGCACCACCGAGCACCGGGACGCCCAGGCTCGAGCCCGCGGCGATGCCGGGCGTCAGCGCGGGCGTCACCAGGAACCTTGCCCCCGCCTCGACGGCCGCCTCGGCATCGAACTCGGTGATCACGGTCCCGGCCCCGATCAGGCAGCCGGGCACCTGCGCGAGCGCGGTGATCGCCTCCAGCGCCCCCGGCGTGACCAGCGACACCTCGATCAAGGGGACGCCCGCCCCCACCAGCACCTCACCCGCCGCAACGGCCGCCTCAGGCGACGAGCCTCGGATGATGCCGACGACCCGATGGGCGCGCAGCAACGACAACAGATCCATCTCCAGCATTCCTCACCATTCTGCGAACGAGCCGTCGGTGTGCCGCCAGACCGGGTTGCGCCACGCGTGTCCGCGTTTGTCGGCCGCCCGCACGGCGTCCTCGTCGATGTCGACGCCCAGGCCTGGACCCATCAGGCGTTCGACGTGACCGTCGACGAACGCCAGCGGCGCGGTGTCGGCGACGTAGTCGAGCACCTCGGCACCCTCGTTGTAGTGGATGCCGATGCTCTGCTCCTGGATGAGGTGGTTGGGGGCCGCGAAGCCCACCTGCAGGCTGGACGCCAGCGCAAGGGGCCCCAGCGGGCAGTGCGGGGCGAGATGAGCGTCGAACGTCTCGGCCAGCGACGCGATGCGCCGCACCTCGGAGATGCCGCCCGCGTGCGACAGGTCGGGCTGCACCACCGCGACCCCGGCCTGGAGGACCGGCAGGAACTCCTGGCGGTTGTAGAGCCGCTCCCCGGTCGAGATGGGCACGGTCGTGCTCTGCACCACCTGCCCGATGAGGTGGCTGTTCTCGGGCACGAGCGGTTCCTCGATGAAGAACGGGTGGTAGGGCTCGATGATGGGCGCGACCCGTCGCGCGTCGGCGAGCGTGAACCGGCCGTGCAGGTCGACGGCCACGTCGCGGTCGTCACCCAGCACCTCGCGCGCGGCCGCGACCCGGCGTTCGACCCCGGCCAGGGCGGCGCGGGTCGCAACGGGGGCCATGCGCCCCGACGCGTTCATCTTCACCGCCGTCATACCGGCCTCCACCTGCGCGGACACCTGGTCGGCGACCTCGTCGGGCTCGTCACCGCCCACCCACGCGTACACGCGGATCCGGTCGCGCACCGGCCCGCCCAGCAGCACGTGCACGGGGACGCCCAGCGACTTGCCCAGCAGGTCCCACAGTGCCTGGTCGATGCCGGCGACGGCCGAGCCCAGGATGATCCCGTGGCGGTAGAAGGACCCCTTGGCCATCACCTGCCAGTGGTCCTCGATGCGGAACGGGTCCTGGCCCACGATCAGCTCGGCGAGCTGGTGCACCGCCGTGCGCACGGTCTCTGAACGCCCCTCACAGGACGCCTCACCCCACCCGACGAGCCCCCCGGAGGTCTCGATGCGGACGAACAGCCAGCGGGGCGCGACCAGGAAGGTCTCGACCCTGGCGATGGTCTCCATAACTCACCCCTTGGTCGCGCCGGCGGTGAGCCCGGACACGATGTACTTCTGCGTGAACAGCGCGATGACCATGATCGGCACGGTCACCACCGTGGAGGCTGCCATCAGGGCGCCCCAATCGATGGCCGCGTAGCCGATGAAGTCGTAGATCGCCACCGGGAGGGTCTTCGTGCTCGCGCTCGACAGTACGAGGGCGAACATGAAGTTGTTCCAGCTGAAGATGAACGACAGGATCCCGGCCGTCGCCATGCCAGGCGTCGACAGCGGCAGCATGAGGTGCCAGAACGACCCGATGGGAGTCAGGCCGTCGACCTCGCCGGACTCCTCCAGTTCGACGGGGAGCCCGTCGAAGAAGCCCATCATGATGTAGACGATCAGCGGCAGCGACACGAACATGTGCGACAGGATCAGCACCCAGTAGCTGCCGACCAGCCGCATCTGGCTGAACAGGTAGTACCAGGGGACCAGCAGCGAGACGCCGGGGATGACGCGGGCCATCAGCACCACGAGCGCCGACTTGTTCATCACGAACCGCGACATCGCGAACGCCGCCGGGACGCCGAGCACCAGCGACAGCCCGGTGGCGGCAATGGCGATGACGCCGGAGTTGATGATGTACTGCCCGAAGTTGCCCTGGGCGAACACCTTGTCGAAGTTCTCGAACGTCGGGGTGAAGATGAGCGTCTTGCTGGCGTCGTAGATGTCGACGTTGGTCTTGAGGGCGGCCAGCACCATCCAGACGATGGGGAGCACGAGCACGAGGACGATGAGCGTCAGTGCCGCGAATCGGAAGACCTTGTAGCCGGGGCTGGTGATCATCATTGCGCAGCCTCCTCACGCTTGCGGGTGAGCACGAAGATGCTTCCCACGATGATGGCGAAGAACAGGATGAGCACGGTCGAGCTGGCCCCGTACTCGTTGTAGTCGAAGCTCAGGCCATAGCCGTAGAGGTTCAGCGTCTCGACCTCGTTGAACGAACCGCCGCCCTTGCCCTTGGCTGCGAGCAGGATGTCGAAGGTCTTCAGCGCGTCGATGCCGCGCAGCATCAGCGCGACGATGATCGTCGTGCGGAGCATCGGCGCGGTGATGTAGCGGAAAGTCTGCCAGGCACTGGCCCCGTCGACACGGGCGGCCTCGAACGGTTCGTCCGACAGCGAGGTCAGTCCGGCCAGCAGGATCAGGGCGACCATGGGCGTCCACTGCCAGATGTCCATAAACATGGTGGTCGGCAAGGCGGTCGCCTCGCCGGCCAACCAGGGCTGGGGCGGGATGCCGAACACGCCGATGATCTTGTTGATCGGCCCGATGTTGGGGTCGAAGATCAGCCGCCACATCATGCCGACGGCAACGGGGGTGGCGACCAGCGGGAGCAGGATCGCGACGCGGACCCACTTCTCACCCTTGAACGGACGCCACAACAGCAGGGCGATGCACAGCCCGAACAGCATCTCGAAGAACAGGACCACGCCGGTGAACAGGGCGGTGCGGCCGACGGCGGGCCAGAAGCGCTGTGTGTCGGTGAGCACCTTGGCGTAGTTCTCCAAGCCAATGAAGGACGCCTCGGCCCGAACTGAGCCCGAGGCGTCGGTCAGGCTGAGCCAGGCCGTCCAGATGATGGGGAAGATGATCAGGGCGGCGATGAACAGCATCGCCGGGCCGGCGAACAGCCAGCGGCGGTGGCGGTTGGCCCAGCGCGAGAACGCCGACTGCGGTCGCGGGCCTGTGGTCGTGGCGGGCACGGGAGTCCTCCTCACGGCAGGTCCGGGGCGGAGGGGCCGGGGCCCCTCCGCCCGGTCGAGCACTACTTCTTCTCGGCGTCGAGGACGCTCTGGAACGCGGTCTGCGCCTTCTCGACGGAGGCCGCGACGTCGCCGCCCGTGATCGAGTCGACGATCGGCTGGCCGACGGCCTCGCGGGCCTTGACGACCTGGGCGACGACCGGACGGTCGTGGTCGACGCCGACCTTGGCCGAATCGGTGATGGCCTTGGCGAGGTCGTCGGGGTAGCTGCCGGTACCCTCAGCGCTCTCCCACACCGACGTGCGGGCGCCCGGGATGCCGGACTTCTGCTGCGCGAGAACCTGCTCCTTTCCGGTGGCCCACTCGACGAACTTCCAGGCGTTCTCCTGGTTGGTCGACGCTTCGTTCACGCCCAGCGCCCACGAGGGGATGTTGTAGGGCTTGGAGCCGGCCGGACCGGCCGGGAATTGCGCGAAGCCGACCGTGTCGGAAACCTTGGACTTCGCCGGGTCGGTCGCGTTCTTGTACAGGGAGTCGGCCTCGGTGTAGAAGGCCGCCTGGCCCTGCGTGAACACGGCCATGGCCTCGGGCCAGCTCATGTCGGTGGAGACGTTGGCTGGCCCGTATTCCCGGATGAGGCGTCCGTAGAGCTCGTAGGCCGACTTTGCCTCGGCGGAGTTGACGGCTGCCTTGCCCGCCGCGTCGACGAAGTCGCCGCCCATCGAGAACAGGAAGGACGAGAACTGGGTGACGGCCGCGGTCTTGCCGGTGCGGGCCACGAAGCCTGCGATGCCCTCGGACTCCTTGATCTTCTTGGCTGCAGCCTCGAGCTCTTCCAAGGTCTTGGGCACCTCGATACCGAGCTTGGTAAGGAGGTCCTTGCGGTAGTAGAGGACCTCGCGCTCGGTGATGATCGGGATGCCGACGATCTTGTCCTGGTAGGTCGTCGCCGACATCGGGCTGGCCTGGAAGTCGGCCAGCGCCCAATCTGCGGCACCCTTGGCCCTGGCGCTGAGATCGGCCAGGTACTTGTTCTGCGCGAACAGGCGACCCTCCTGCAGCGGGCGGTACATCATGACGTCGATCTCGGACGTACCCGCGTTCAGCTTCACGTTGTACTGGTCGGACAGCTGGTCCTCGGCCAGCTGGGTGAGTTCGACCTTGAGGCCTGTCGCCTTCTCGAACTCGGGGATCGCCTTCTTCACGTTCTCGGTCCAGACGTGGTTGGCGAGCGTGACGCGCAGGGTCGTCGACGGCGCCTGCGCGGCCGGACCCCCTCCGCTGCACCCGGTCGCGGCGACGAGCGCGATCGCACCCGTCCCCATCAACAGGGTTCGACGGCTCAGCATGGACATGGACACCCTCCCTTGCGTGCCGACCGTGCCCGTCGCACGGTCCAGACGAACGTCGCTCGTCGGCCTTCTCCCAAATCTTAAGCACACAAGTCTGACTTGAGTGTCTTGTCCGGCGAACTTCTCCAAGCTGTGACCAGTAGAGTGCCCATCATGCGGATCGAGGGGGGCCAGTCGATCCGGCCGACGGCCGGCCGCCACGGCGCTCTCCTCGACGACCTGGGCAGGTCGATCTGCTCGCTAAAGATCCCCGAGGGGACCGTCCTGTCGATCGACGACCTCTCCGACGTGCACGGGGTGTCCCGCTCGGTGGTGCGCGAAGCGATACGCGTGCTGGCGTCGATGGGACTGGTTGCCTCCAAGCGTGGTGTCGGCACGACCACCCAGCCCCTGGCGTCCTGGAACCTGTTCGACCCCCAAGTCATTCAGTGGCGGCTCAACTCCCCCGACCGGCTCCAGCAACTGCGCGAGCTGGCCGAACTCCGCATCGGTTTCGAGCCCGAGGCGGCCGCGCTGGCCGCCCTTCACGTGGACCAGGACGCCATCGGACGCCTCATGGGCCTCGGTGCCCAGTTGTGGTCGGCCGCCCACAGCGGCGACACCGAGGAGTTCCTCCGCCGGGACATTGCCTTCCACTCCACGATCCTGGAGGCGACTGGCAACCCGATGTACCGGCAGTACGCCCCCGTCGTGCGCGCCCTACTGCTCGGGCGCGCCGAGCACGGCCTGGCCGCCCTCCAGCCCACCGACTTGGCGGTGGACCGGCACATGACGCTGCTGCGCGCCATCCAGACCGGCGACCCCGACAGGGCGCGCATGGAGTCGCGCACCCTGATCGTGGACTCGCTCCAGGAGTCGCGGGAAATGTGGCAGGGCACCGGCGAGGCGACCCGCACCTGATCCGCGCGGCACCCGGCGTGGCACAGGTCGGCAACCTGTGGCGTGGAGGGCCTCGCAACGCTCAGCCTGCCGCGGTACTCAACCACCACCGAGGAACCACCATGAAGAAGATCGGCCTGCTGCCGAAGATCCCGATCGCGATCGCCCTGGGCATCAGTTCGGCCTGTTCCTGCCCGCGTCGGTCGCGCGGGTGTTCGTGACGTTCAACGGGCTGTTCGGAGGCTTCCTGAGCTTCATCATCCCACTGATAATCGTCGCGCTGATCACGCCGGCCATCTCCGAACTCGGACGCGGCGCCGGCAAGTGGCTCGGGATCACCGCCGGCATCGCGTACGGCTCCACCCTGTTCGCCGGGTTCCTGGCGCTACTGGTCGGCATGCTCGTCTTCCCGCTGATGCTGCGCGGCGGATCTGGGCCGGGCAGCCTCGGCAACCCCGAGGACGCCCTCCCTACGCCCTACTTCACCATCGAGATGACGCCGGTGTTCGGCGTCATGACCGCGCTGGTGCTGTCGTTCGTGATCGGCGTCGGCCTGACGCTGATCGAGGGCACGACCCTGCTGAACGCCTTCGTCGACATGCGCCAGATCATCGAGCAGACGATCAGCTCGATCATCATCCCGTTGCTGCCGCTGTACATCTTCGGCATCTTCCTGAACATGACGGTCACCGGTCAGGTGTGGCGCGTCGTCGTCACGTTCGCCAGCGTGATCCTGCTCGTGTTCGCGCTCACGGTCGTCGTGCTGCTGGTGCAGTACGCGCTCGCCGGGGTGATTTCGGGCCGAAACCCGCTCAAGGCGCTCGCCACGATGCTGCCCGCCTACGCGACCGCCCTGGGCACCTCGTCGTCGGCCGCCACCATCCCGGTGACATTGCGCCAGGCCATCGCCGCGGGCGTCACCCCGTCGGTGGCCTCGTTCGTGATCCCGCTGTGCGCAACGATCCACCTGGCGGGCTCGACAGTGAAGATCACCGCGTTCTCACTCGCCATCATGGTGCTGTCAGGGATGCCGATCGACCTCCCACTCATGATCGGATTCGTGTTCATGCTGGGCATCACGATGGTCGCCGCCCCCGGGGTTCCTGGCGGCGCGATCATGACCGCAGCCGGCCTGTTGTCGTCGATGCTCGGCTTCACCGAGCCCATGGTGGGGTTGATGATCGCCACCTACATCGCGATCGACAGCTTCGGCACCGCCACCAACGTGACCGGGGACGCTGCGATCGCGATGGTCGTCGACAAGCTCAGCGCCGGGAGGATTTCCGAGAAGCCGACCGCCGCCCTGGACGGCGTGCCCGGCTGATCGACCGACACTCACCCCTGTCACATCCACGCCGGTTCCCGTTCACGGCCCCGATGTGACCAGGGTGAGTGTCGCGCCGCACGCCCCGCACCAGTCAGGCGAACCGGCAGGACCGCTTGGACAACGCGTACCAGAACCCGTCGACGGCGACCTCGCTGGAGTGACCGGTCGCCTCGGCGGCGTCGAGCGCCACATACAGCGGTGCCCAGTGCTCCGTGCGCGGGTGCGCCTCGGACACCGTGGGCGCGACCCGCTCGAAGTCCAGGACCGCGTCGATGTCGCGGCCTGACCGATCACGAAATGTGCTCCTTGAACCTGAGGCACGTGGCGCCAGGTTCAAGGAGCACATTTCGGGGACGGTGGGGTCAGCGGGCGCGGCGGCGCACCGAACGCCCGGCCGAGGCCGAGAACGCAGCCGGAGTCGCAGGCCTCCAGGTTCCGCACGCGGGCGTTCTGGGAGAGGTTCCGTGCAGGTCGACGGCGGGGATGCCGCGGCCGTTGAGCTGCTTCGCCAGCTTCTTGGCACCGTGCTTGGTGCGGGTGGACAGGATCGTCCGACCCGGGGCGGCGGCGAGGTCGGCGATGACGTCCGAGCGTTCGGCGGCGCTGACGGTGAGCACGTGGTGCTCCATGGTCGCCACCGGGGACTGCGCGGAGTCGGCCTCGTGGACGACCGGGTCGTGTCGGGCAGCTGGCGGCTGGTGATGTAGCGGTTCGAGAGCTGGGCGGCGGCGACCAGGGCGCCGTCGGTGATGCGC
>CAKUSI010000131.1 GCA_934678955.1 uncultured Austwickia sp.
ACATCGGCGGTGTTCACACCGATCCCCTCCCTGGATTCCCCCTGCAGGCCGACGGCCTTTCCGTCGGCCTCGCTGCCGCCGCACGAAGAGCGCGCCCGCGGACCCCTCCGCTGCCCTCCCGTGCGGCTTCCCCCTCAGCTCTGGCGCACCACCTCCGAGGCGGCGGTGCCACTCGGCCCGGCGCGCCCTGGCTGCGGGTCGGCCGGCACGGCCACCCGCAACGGGCCGGCGCGCAGAAGCATGACCCCGGCATAGAGGGCCTCGAGGGCCATCGCTACCAGCCAGCCAGTGAGCGCGCCGAGCAGACCGTGCGACCAGGCGCCGAACAACGTGAATCCCACCTCTGCGATCCCCCCCGCGATCACGTAGGCCAGCAGCGAGTCCAGCCGCCGCTCGATCCGGCGGCGCGCGATGAACTGGTCCTTGAAGACCAGCAACGGGCCCGCGAGAGCCATCACGCGCAAAACGTCCGTCCCGGATTCCACATAGCTGGTCCCGAAGAACCACAGAATCACGGGAGCGAGCGCGACTACCCCCACACAAATGATAAGGCTCGTCCCCAAAGATAGCCAGAAGACTCTGCTCAAATACTGCTCGTCGACGTCGGAATTCCCAGAGGCCCTAGCAAATACGGAAATCGAGACCGCATACGGGATCATGAAGCCGAGCAACGTCGCGAGACGGGCCGTCGTATACAGGGCGTTGTCCTCCGCGCTCACCACGAACGCGATGAGCGGGGGCATCGCCATGCCGGTGACGGTGAGCGCGTAGTTGATTCCCTGGTGGGCCACCGCGGCCCGCCAGAAGCCGCGCACGGTGGCCGACAGCGCGGCGCGAGAGGGCATCCCCTCCCCCGGGATGCGGCGCGCCCCGGCAACCATCGCCATCCCTGCGCCGACGGCGAGGCCGCTCACCCAGGCGCCGAGGGCGACCGTGACGCTCGCGACCGACAGCAGGAACGCGGCCCCGAGGACGGCCAGCTTCCAGACGCTGGCGACGAGGTTGCGGACCACTTGGGTGCGCGGATCGCCGATCACCAGCATGGCCTGGTCGAAGACGAACGAGACGGCGGTGAGCGCGCAGCCCGCCCCGAACCACCACCAGCCGGGCCCTGGCGCGGTCAGGGGTGCCCAGGTGCCGCCCCAGCCGCCCGCCACGGCGCCGAAGGCGAGACCGAGCACGAGGCCGACGACCAGCGACGACAGGACCCCCACGGCGAAGAGCGAACGCTGCTCGCCCGGTCGAGCTCCCGGCAACTCGCTGATCAGCAGCGGTCCGAGCCCCATCGCGCCCAACTGGCCGAGGAGCCCCATCGCGGCGGTGGCGGCGCCGAGCTCCCCCACGGCCGCCGGGGCGAGGCCCTGGGCGCTGAGCATCCAGAACACCACCCCGAGCGCCGAGGTGACCAGGTTGGACCCGAGGATGGCCGACGCGATGCCGGTCAGGCGCCGGTCGGACAGCAGCGCGCCCACGTGACGACCCAGCACCTGCTCACTCCTCTCCGAGCGACGGAAGGACCCGCTGAACGCCCTCGACGTTGTGCTGATGGGCCGACTGCGCAGCCAGGTCGATGCCGACACCCGCCAGGACGACGCCCAGCGCGGCCGCCACCGCGATCGCCGTCCAGGCCAGCGGGCTGCCCTGCGTGCTACCCGGCGCTCTCTTCTCGCGGTCGGGCTCGTGGACGGATCTGGCCGGCCCTGCGGGAGCTTCTCGCGCCGGGTCGAGGGAGCGTCCTCCGGCCGCCTCGCGACCGAGCGTTGCGCTCGCCAACGCGCCCAGGAGCAGCACGATCAGGATTCCCGCCCCGAACCACGGGCTCGGCGGCATACCGAGGCCGAGAGCCACCGCTCCAGCGAATGACATCGAAGCCAGGGCCACCGCCAGGGTGCCCGCCAGTCCAAGCGCCCGGCCCAGGGGCCGCAGACGATGACCCAGCGGCAGGCCTACAAGGACCAGAACCAGGGCCAGGGTCAGGCCAGCCACCAGGTGCGAACGCGCGTCGACGTCCGCGGCGGTGCCGGTGTAGCCGCTCGTGACCGGCTGGACGCCGAGCCCGGTGGTGTCGTAGATGGCGATCGGACCGTTGCGATAGACCGCCTGCAGGCCAGGAGTGGTGTCGAACTTCGCCAGCTCGGCGACGGTCAGCTTCTCGTGACCGGCGCCCGCGACGCCCTTGCTGTTTTCTCCCGGATAGACGTAATTCGCAAGGTGCGGAAGGCTTTCCGACAATCGCGTGTCCACCCAGATGTAATGGATGCTCAGCCCTTGAAGGACCTCGGTCTGACCGATTCCCAGCATGTCCGAAAAATAGACGTCGGCAGGCTCAAGAATCTCTCCGGTGGCCGGATCCGGCTCGGGTGACACGACCGGATAGAGGCGTGCCTGCGCCGAGAGCATGGTGGCCGGATACCGGTCGGCCACGATGCGCGATCCAGGCGCCAGATTGTGCTCCGCCCAGTCCACGCCGGCACGCGTCCACGCGTCCGCCGAGCGGTAGTCACCGGTGACGATGTACGGGCCGGGCAGCCGGTTCCAGGACGGGCCCCACCCCAGCAGGGAACCGCCCACCGCAGCGAGCGCGAGGACCGCGGCCATCGCCGGCACGCCGAATCGCCTCAGGACTGCGCGCTTGCCCCCGGCATCGGTCGACGGTGACGCAACCGACCGACGGCGCTGCACGACCATGAACGCGGCGGCCGTCGCCAGGGCCAGCGGGATGATGATGAAGTTCGAGGCGCGGTCGCCCATCTCCATCCCGGCCGGGACGATCCGTCCCCCGAGAGCGGCCGGCGACACGCCGGCCAGGATCGCGACCGCGACGAGCGTCCAGCGCCGACGTCGTACCGCCTCGCGCAGGAGCACCAGGCCGGCCCACAGGGCGAGGGCGACCCACAGCACCGCGTACGCGTACAGGACGTACCGCTCGCCCGCCGCGGACGTCGTCCCACCCTCGTCGGCGAAGAACTGGCGCGTCTCTCCGCCGGAGAACGCTCCGGACAGCTGGGAGAGCGTCGATCCGAAGATGCCGCTGAGGTATCCCGACACGTTCGAGGACACGTGGGCGCTCCACAGCGCCAGCACACCCGCGCCGAGCGCCGCGGCCCAACCCCACACGGCCATGCCGGTCAGGGCGGGTCGGATCGCCGTTCGCCTGCGAACGGCCACCAGGGCTCGCACGAGACTCGCCCAGAGCGCCCACCCGACCACGGCGAACACGATGGTCGCGCCGGTGAGGTGGTGGGTGAACACCGTGGCGCCCAGGCACAGCATCGCCGCGCCGAACAACAGCCACCGGTGCTCGCCGGCACGCTGGGCACGGTACAGCAACAGGAAGGCGCACACGCCGAGCGGCAGCGCCATCGACTGGTAGGAGAACTGGCTGTTGAAGACGCTGAACTGCGGACTGCACGCGTAGACGAGCACGGCGAGGCCGGCAGCGCGGGAGGACCGCGTGAGCACGAGGCCCAGCCCGAAGATCCCGAGTGCCAGGGCCACGCGGCAGGCGATCAGCAGGACGGTCAGGGCCGCCACCGGTGACAGATCGGTCAGCCGCGCGAGAAAGGCCGTCGCGGTCTCCATGCCGGGATACCAGCTGGACACGGGCAGGAGCGGGTTGGGCGCGAACAGCGGTGCGCCGTTCAGAAGGTCGGTGAGCGTGCGCACGTGCAACTGTTCGTCGAACGCCACGACCCCGAACGGATCCATGAGGCGCCAATAGATCGTCGGAAGCACCGCCACGACGACGGCGACCACGACGCGCAGCCAGCGCGCCGTCGAGTGCGCGAGCATCACCGTCGCGTTGACGGCGAAGGGGACGAACAGGGCCGCCCAATAGAACTGGTCGGCGCCTGCCTGAACATCGCGTCCCATGGCCACGGCGCGACCCATGAGCAGGATGCCCAGCCCCGCCGTGAGCATTACCAGCGCGAGGCGGCCGGCGTGCGCCGTCGAACCGGAGTTCTGGCGCCCCGACCCGGCGAGCACGCCGACACGACGGCCCCGCGCGAGCAGCGCGGGCGACGGGCGGTGGGCTGTCCCGCGCGAGGATGCCTCGCGCGGGACAGCCGGGACAGACTCAGGGGTCCGGTGGAGGGAGAGGGCCGAGGGGGTGCCGTCCGGAACGCTGTGGGGCGTCACGGTCGGTGCGCTCACTCCTGCTCCACCGCCCGCTCCACGGCGGAGATCGGCGCAGCGCCGACCACGGCCTGGCCGCGAGTCAGCCGACCGCGGCCACCGCCACCGACGGAATAGATCTGCTCACTTCCCTGCGAGGCGTGCGCCGCGCGGGGCTGGTGACGACGGCGGTCGACCGCCGACGCCGGCGCCCCTCCATGGACGACCTCCAGGACCGGGCGCCCGCTCCGCGCATGCGACGGCTCGGCCAGGCGCGGGGCCGCCACGCGCTGCTGCTTCTGCTCGGCCACGATCGTGCGAAGCACGCGGGCTCCGTCCCGGAAGGTGTTGAGGTTGCTGGCTCCGTACATCCGGGGTAGTTCGACGCTCGGCACCTCGGCCACCTCGAGCTTCGCGGCGGTGACCCGGCAGGCGAGCAGGGTTTCGATCTCGAACCCGTCGCCCCAGATCTTGGTGTCCGGGGTGGTCCCTTCGATGATGGTTTCGGGGAGGCGCAGTTCCGGGAGAATGTCACGCCAGAAGGCGTTGTACCCGTAGCACAAGTCCGAGTAACGGGTCCGCATCAGCGTATTGGCCAAGCCGTTGAGGGCCCGATTGCCTGCCGAGCGCAGAATGGTCAGGTCCTGCGAACCACCGCCGCGCACATAGCGGCTCCCCTTGGCGAAGTCCGCACCATCCAGAAGCGCGTCGACGAACGCCGGGATCTCCCGCGGGTCCGCGGAGCAGTCCGCGTCGAACATGACGATGATGTCGCCGGTCGCAGCTTCGAAACCGCAGGCCAGCGCGTTTCCCTTGCCGCGGCGCGTCTGGGTGACGACAGTGATGCCAGGCATGATCCGCCGGGCCGTGGCCACGGTGTCGTCGACGCTGCGCCCGTCCACCAGGACCACCTGATGCACCCTGGGCAATTGCGGCAGAATCACTTCAAGATTCCTCGCCTCGTTCAAGACGGGAATGACGATGGAAACAGTGGCCGTTCGGCCGGAACCCATTGGGCGCATGCTGAAGCCTCCCCCACTTCTGATATGTCCCCGTCAGGCTGGTTTTCCGGCGCATCGAGCGCCTCACTCCCCAGTGCCAGCCTGATACTGAACGCTCTCCAACGAGCGTCCTGGTCGACCGTACCACACGACAGAATGCGACGCAGTAGCGTGATTTCGATCGTGAGACAGCACGATAGCCCCCGGATTCTGAATTCCTTTATCCGGCAAGGAGATCAAGAGAGTTCAATCGCCGCAGGTCCGAATATGTCGAATCCGACCCTCTCCGCGAAACGTCCGGCCATGGCCGGGTTCGTGATCGCGACGCGTCAACGTGCCTCAGGCCGCTCGTCGCGCCGGGCAGCGCGGTCCAGGGCGGGGACGGGGCACCGTGGGGACGAAGCGAGCAGGTGGAAGCAGAGGCGAGTCGCGGTCAGCGACGGGTCCATCGGCGCGGAAGGGCGCGGACGGCAGCGCTGAGCCCCGACGCGATCCCGCCCAGCCGCCCGGAGTCGGAACGGAAGCGCGGACAATCGCAGAGCGCGCAATCGGTGCCTGCACGGTAGTGCTGGTGAGCGGACTCCGGATGCCCGCACATGCACACGCGCGCCTGGTCACCGGACCGCTCCCGCGTTCCGTCCGTCACGTGGCACCTCCGCGAGCCGGCCATGCATCTCCTGCCGTGTCACCTCGTCAGCCCGGCGCCCATACGGCGTCGGTTGCGCATGCGGGAGGCAGGTTGAGTCGGCCGCGCGCTCGATGACGTCCGCGGCTCATCCTAGCCGGAGCGCGCCAGCGCCCGGACGACAGTAGGAATCTCGCATCGGGAGAACGGGGCACCTCACAGCGCGACGTCGATGCGCCCCGAGCCGCGGCGGTCCACGTAGGCGAGGGCCCGTTGCAGGTTCGCCCCCGAGAAGGGGTTCTCCCCCGCCCCGAGCCGCTCGAACAGATCCCGGGTGCGGTAGAGGTAGGCGGGATCGACTTCCCGGCCCTCGGCGAGCACGGCCGTGCGGCGGTCCACGGCGATTTGCATGGCGAAGCTGCTGAGGTCCTTCTCGGCCAACGACTGGCCGGGCCAGATCGCCTCACCCGTCACTGCCCTGATCAGCGCCCGGTCGTCGTCGGTGAGATGCCCGAGCGCGGTGCGAAAAACGCGCCGCGCATACTCCGCCCGGTCCCCGTCGAGGAGGCTGTAGCGGTTCGCGGTGGCGGTGGAGGACGCCGAGGCCCCGGACACGGTCGGTACGGGTGGTGGCGGGGCCATCCGGCAGTCGATGACGTACACGGCGTCCCCCTATTCGCGCAGCCTGCGCGCCCGCGTGGGCGCGTGAGTCCTGTGGGGGCCTATCGGCCGGGCGAGAGCTGATGTGAGGCCTACCAGCGGTCGTTGGGGCGGGCGGCGGATACCCGGTGACCGGCGGCGCAGTCCTCGGGGTGCTCGGCGCGCTCAGCCGTCCTCGCCGGGATCCACCCAGACGCCTGCTGCTCGCTCGCCCGCCAGCTCCTCGCGCGCGGCGCGCTTGGCGCTGCGGCGGTCCTCGTAGAGCGCGCGCTTGTCCCCGCGGGTCGGACGCGAGGATTCCTCCAGGCGCGGGTCCGTACCCCGGGCGCCCAGCAGTTCGGCGCCGGTGCTCATCGTCGGCTGCCAGTCGAAGACGACGGCGTCGTCCTGGGGCCCGATCAACACGGTCGCGCCCGGCGTGGCACCCGCCTTGAACAGCGCGTCCTCCACGCCGTACCGGGCTAGCCGGTCCGCGAGGTAGCCCACCGCCTCGTCGTTGCTGAAGTCCGTCTGGGCGACCCACCGGGCCGGGCGCTGCCCCACGATCCGGAACGCCGTGCCGTCCGGCGTGTTCTCGCGGCGCACCTCGAAGCCGTCGTCGTCGACGGCCTGGGGGCGCAGCACGACCCGACGCGCGGCGATCGCCGCGGCGTCGCGGGCTTGCTCGACCCGGGCTTCCTCGACGTGGCGCGCGAGCGCGAACGTGAGCTCCTTCAGACCGCTGTGCGCGATGGCGGAGACGATGTGGACCTCGAGTCCGCGCTCGACGAGGTCGGGCAGCACGAGTTCGGCGAGATCCCGGGCGCCCGGCACGTCCGCCTTGTTCAGCACCACGATCCGGGTGCGTTCGGCGAGGGGTTTTCCGCCGAGCGCGTCGTCCCCGACGTATTGGGCCAGCTCGTGCTCGATCACGTCCAGGTCGGTCAGCGGATCCCGGCCGGGCTCCAGGGTGGCGCAGTCGACGACGTGCACCAGCACGGAGCAGCGCTCGACGTGCCGCAGGAACTCCAGACCCAGACCCCGCCCCTCGCTGGCGCCCGGGATGAGACCAGGCACGTCCGCGACCGTGAACCGCACGTCACCGGCGGTGACCACGCCGAGGTTCGGCACGAGCGTGGTGAACGGGTAGTCCGCGATCTTGGGGCGCGCCGCAGAGAGCACGGACACCAGGGACGACTTGCCCGCCGAAGGAAAGCCGATCAGCGCGACGTCGGCGAGCGTCTTCAGCTCCAGCACGACGTCTAGGGCCTCTCCCGGCTCGCCGAGCAGGGCGAATCCGGGCGCCTTGCGCCGGGGTGATGCCAGCGCCTTGTTGCCCAGCCCGCCGCGGCCACCGCGGGCCAGAACCACCTCGGTGCCCGGCTCGACCAGGTCGGCCAGCACCTGACCCCTACCGTCCTTCACGACCGTGCCCGGAGGCACCGGCAACACCAGGTCCGCCCCCGCCGCCCCGTTGCGCTCCGAGCCCTCCCCGGGGCGACCGTTGCCGGCCCGGCGGTGCGGCCCCTTGTGGTAGTCCAGCAGCGTGGTCACCTGGTCGTCGACCCGCGCGATCACATCGCCGCCGTGGCCCCCGTTGCCCCCGTCCGGGCCGCCGAGCGGCTTGAACTTCTCCCGGTGGACACTGCTGCACCCGTGACCGCCGTGACCGGCACCCACGAACAGGCGGGCGCGATCGACGAAGCTGGCGGTCACGGGTGCGCGTCCGGGCCGGGGCCCGGTGTGCTCAGGCCTGCTCGGCAGGCAGGACGGCGACGGTCTTGCGGCCCCGCTTGGAGCCGAACGTCACCGCGCCGGCGACCAGGGCGAACAGCGTGTCGTCGCCGCCCCGTCCGACGCCCGCGCCCGGGTGGAAGTGGGTGCCGCGCTGACGGACGATGATCTCGCCGGCCTTGACGACCTGGCCGCCGAAGCGCTTCACGCCGAGGTATTGAGGGTTGGAGTCCCGCCCGTTGCGACTGGACGAGGCGCCCTTCTTGTGTGCCATCTCGAGGTCCTACCTTCGCTGCTCGTTCGTCGGGAAGATCGTGGGATCGAGCCTCAGGCCTCGATCGCGGTGACCTTGATCTGAGTGGTCGGCTGGCGGTGCCCCTGGCGCCTGCGGTAGCCGGTCTTGTTCTTGTACTTCAGGATCGTGATCTTGGGCCCCTTGGTCGCCTTGACGACCTCGGCCGTGACCTTCACCTTGGCGAGGTCGGCGGCCTGGGTGGTCACCGTGTCGCCGTCGACCAGCAGCAGCGGGGTGAGCTCAAGGGACGCGCCGGGCTCGGCATTGACCTTGTCGACGATGAGGACGTCGCCGACGGAGACCTTCTCCTGGCGGCCTCCTGCGCGAACGATCGCGTACACGTTGAACCCACTTTCCGAATCTGTGATGTGACGACGCCTCTTCGAACCGGCCCGTCGACACGGGTCACGGTGGGCGCACCGACGCACTAGCTTACGCGGACGCCCCCCACCGGCCCAAATCCCCGCGATGAATCCCCTCGGCGCACATCCCGACAGGACGCAGCGCGATCGCGCTCACGCCTCATCACCGGACGAATCACCGGCGGGGTCGCCATCGTCCGAGATGCCGCCGGTCGACTCGGACGAGTCGCTCGGAGCCCCATCCTCGCCGCCCTCGTCCTCGCGACTCGCGGGCGGTGGCCCGGCCGGCGCCGTGGCCCGACCGCGTCGACGTCGGCTCCGCCGCGCCGACGTCTCGGCCATGTCGGGCAGGCTCGCGAAGGCGGCACCGTCCTCGGTGGGCCCGCCGTCCGCATCGTGCGCGGCATCCTGCGCGGCGACGGCCTGCGGGTCGCTCTCCGTGTCGGCGGGCTGGCCGGGGACTCGACCCGTCGGGGCCCCCCCACCGGACGCCACCGTGAGGTCCGTACTGGTCGCGCGGGTGTGGGCGAGGTCACGCCCAACCTGGGGCGGCGAGTCCTCCCCCGCGTCGGCGCCCTCAGCGTCCGCCGTCCGGCGCTCCGGGTGCAGCGCCGCGAAGGCGGCTGCCGCGATCTGCGCCGGGGTGGGGCCGCTGGGCGCAGCCTGCGCGGGATTCTCCCCCGAGCCACCAGAGCCGGAGCCGCCAGAGCCCGAGCCACCAGAGCCAGACCCGCCAGAGCCCGACCCGCCGGAGCCCGTCCCGCGGCCACCCGTACCGCCTGATCCGCCCGATCCGCCGTTGCCCCCGCTGCCGTTGCCGTTGCCTGAACGACCGCGACGACCGCGACGGCGGTCCTCGACCGCCGGCGCCGGCTTGTCGACCGGCTCGGTGTGCACGAGGATGCCT
>CAKUSI010000132.1 GCA_934678955.1 uncultured Austwickia sp.
CGACACGTCGGCCCCCACCCGGGCCCGGATGGCGGATCTGCTCCGCCGACTCATCGTCGCCGCAGTGCTCGGCGTCCCCGTGATGGTGCTGTCGATGGTGCCGGCCCTCCAGTTCACCGGCTGGCAGTGGCTGGTCGCTGCGCTCGCGTTGCCGATCGCGACCTGGTGCGCCTGGCCGTTCCACCGCAGCGCGGCGGCGGCCGCTCGGCACGGGTCGTCCACGATGGACACGCTCGTGTCGCTGGGCGTGATCGCCTCGACCACCTGGTCGCTATGGGCGCTCCTCTTCGGCGGGGCGGGGTTCCTCGGCATGCGGATGGAGATGTCGCTGCTGCCTGCCCTGGGCGGCGGGCACGGGGGCCACGAGGTCCCGCACCTCTACTTCGAGACCGCCGCGATGATCGTCACGTTCCTGCTGGCAGGCCGGTATGCCGAGGCCCGCAGCCGGCACCGCGCCGGCGACGCGCTGCGCTCCCTGCTGGAGCTGGGCGCGAAGGATGTCACGCGGCTGGACCCCGCGCCGGCGGGCGGGCAGCGGACGCAGGTACGGATCCCCATCGAACAGATCGTCGTCGGCGACCTCTTCCTCGTGCGACCCGGCGAGAAGGTGGCCACGGATGGCGTCGTCGTCGAGGGAGAGTCCGCGGTCGACGCGTCGATGCTCACCGGCGAGCCGGTGCCTGTCGAGGTCGGACCCGGCGACGAGGTCACCGGCGCCACGGTCAACACCTCCGGGTCGCTGGTGGTCAGGGCGACGCGCGTCGGCTCGGAGACCACTCTGGCCAGGATCGGCCGGCTGGTCACGCAGGCGCAGACGGGCAAGGCGCCGGTCCAGCGGCTGGCGGACCGGGTATCGGCGGTGTTCGTGCCCACGGTGGTGGTCATCGCGTTGGCGACCTTCGTCGTGTGGCTCGGTATGGGCCGACCGCTGCAGGCCGCGTTCACGGCGGCGGTCGCGGTGCTGGTCATCGCGTGCCCGTGCGCGCTCGGGTTGGCGACCCCCACGGCGCTCCTGGTCGGGACAGGCCGGGCCGCCCAACTCGGCGTGATCATCCGCGGCCCGGAGGTCCTGGAGTCCACTCGGCGCATCGACGCGGTGATCCTGGACAAGACCGGCACGGTCACCGACGGGCGCATGTCGCTCGCTCAGGTGGTCCCCGTCCACGACGAGGACGACGAGCTGGCCCTGGCGCTGGCCGCCGCCGTGGAGTCGTCGTCGGAGCACCCCGTGGCGCAGGCGATCGTGACGGGGGCCAGGGATTGCGGTCTGGAGATCCCCGCCGCCGCGGGCTTCTCCAGCGACGCAGGCCGGGGCGTACGGGCCGACGTGACCTTCGGTGGGGCGACGCGGACCGTATGGGTCGGCCGACCGAGCTGGCTGGTCGGGCAGGGCCTGGCCGGGCCGGATCGCACACCCGACGAAGGCCCGCAGGGCACCACGGTGGCGGTGGGTTGGGACGGTGCGGTCCACGCGTGGATCACGGTCAGTGACGCCATCAAGCCGACCTCCGCTCAGGCCGTGGCGGAACTCAAGGCGCTGGGCGTGACGCCATACCTGGTCACAGGCGACCACACGCGGACGGCGCGCGAGGTCGCGGCCGCCGTCGGCATCGATCCGGGCAACGTCCGCGCGGAGGTCATGCCCGAGGACAAGGTCGACGCGGTCAGGGACCTGCAGCAACAGGGCCGGGTCGTCGCGATGGTGGGGGACGGCGTCAACGACGCGGCGGCCCTCGCCGGGGCGGACCTCGGCCTGGCCATGGGTGGGGGCACCGACGTGGCGATCGAGGCCGCCGACCTGACGCTGGTGTCCGGCGACCTGCGGACGGCACCCCTGGCGATCCGCATCTCGCGGCGCACGCTGCGGATCATTCAGGAGAACCTGGTGTGGGCCTTCGGATACAACGTGTTCGCCATCCCCCTCGCGGCGCTCGGGCTGCTGAACCCGGGGATCGCCGCCGCGTTCATGGCGAGCAGCTCGGTCATCGTGGTGCTGAACTCGCTGCGGCTGCGCCGCGTCGAGGCCGCCTGACGGGCGCTCGGCGTGGTGGCCGGCCGCCTCCTAGCGCGGCAAGCCGGCGGGGGCGGGGTGGTCGTCGTGGGCAGCGTCGCCTCCCGCGGCCGACCGCGCCCCGGCCAGCAGGCTGTCGTTTTGGACTTCATACCCCTGCGCGCCGGGGTGCGCGGCAGGGACCGAGGCCTCGTGGACGTCGCTGACGCGCATGGGCTCGGGCCCGGGTCCGAGCGGGTCCCAATCCCACCGCACCGCGATGGTGCCCGGCCCGTGATCCGACCGGTGCACCAGCAGGTTGCGGCCGGTGAGTTGGGTCGGGGAGTACACCGCATCCTCGACATCCGGGCCGACGTAGACGCCGACGTGCAGGGGCGGGTCGTCGGGCGGGAAGGTCACCTCGACGCTGGCCTCCCGGAGCCTGGTGAGGTAGACCCGCCGCCAGGCGTCCACACGCCGGGCGCCGCCCACGGTGTGGACCCGATGGCGCACCTGCCACGGTTCGCCGGTGCGCAGGTTTTGTGGCAGCAGCAGCTCCACCACAGTGAGGGTGAGTCGGGGGTCTCGGACGATGCGTCCGACGCGGCAGCCTTCCAGGGGCTCGATCTCCAGGCTGATGCCGACCTCGTCGGAGGAGTATCCGACTAGATAGCGGTTGAAACCGTCGCGGTCCGAGACGATCAGATCGTTCACGACCTGGCCTGCGATGCGGCGGTCCGCGTCGATGGTGAGTTGATCGTGCTGGGTGATCCGGTGGAATCCGTCTGACCATGCCAGGCCCAGCTGGTCGGCGATCGCGTGGGCCACCCCGAGCCGAAGCGCGGGCTCCCTGTGCAGCTGCGGCGGAGGCTCCCTCCGGCGAATCCGCTGGGTGGGCAGCTTGGCCGCGAGCGAGCCGCGTGGGACCCGCAGCACGACCTCCAGCGCGCCGAGGGCCTGGACGCTTGCCTTGCGGACGGGGAGTGACCGGCCGGTCTGCCAGTAGCTGAGCGTCGCGATAGAGACGTCATGTCCGTAGCTGACCAGGTGCGCCCGGACGCGGTCCAAGCTCAGGCCGCGGGCCTCGATGGCCTCGCGCAACGCCTCGGCGAACTCGTAGTCCGCCCCGGGCGCGCTCGATCCCCCCACGTGGTTGCTCCCTCGTCACGCTCGAGCCGCGGCAACGCGTGCTGCGGTTGCGATGATCTCGATGGTGGTATCGGCATCCCACAGGGCAGTGTTGAGCACGAGGCCGAACAGGTCGTCGAAACGGGGATCCCAGCCATAGGCCACGATGGACGTCCGCGAGCGAACCCACTCGTCGATGCGCGCGCGTTCGCGGACCTCGGCCCCACGAAGCCCGGTGCGCTGCTCCACCTGGCTGATGCGGTGAGAGGACGGAGCGGAGAGTTTCACGTGAAGCGCTCCCGGGCGGCCAGCGAGGATGCGGGTCGCGCTGTGGCCGATGATCACGCCTCCGTTTTCCGCGTAACCACGGACGTGCCGGGTGTTCTCGTCGACCCCCGACGGCGGCGTGACGCGGTGTAGGTCGGCGAGCGTCTGACGTTCCGGTCGATCGCCCGCGTCGTCGGGGTCGGGGGCGTCCCCCGCAGCCCGCAGCGAACGGATGAATTCGGCCAACTCGGGGTGATTCCCAGGCCGGCCCCCCACGATGTCGAGGATGTCCCGCTCGGGAAAAGCTTCGTCGTGGAAGGGGATCCCCAGAAGATCAGCGACGCCTTGGCCCACCTCGGACGGAAAGGTCCCGTATCGTCCCCAGATCGTGACCACCGGGCGACGGGACGTCCCGGCTCCGGGGTCGTGGGGAACTGCGCGCCACCAGCTCCGGCCCGCTCGCCATGCCATCGGAGCACCTCCTCGTCGGCCACCCCGCCACGCATCGACTCAACCATCGCGGGGCGTGCGGCAAGATGCCCAGTCTTCCACCGGCGGCGGACGTCGTACCAACCGGTCGCCGCTGCTCGGACCTCGCCGTCCTGTCGCCTCTCCGACGTACGCTGAGGCGATGGCGCGCTATCTGGACGTGCATCCCCAGAACCCCCAAGAACGGCTGATCCGGCAGGCGGTGGGCGTCATCGCCGAGGGCGGGCTTGTCGCCTACCCGACGGATTCGGGCTACGCCCTCGGCTGCGCGCTGGGGAACGCGGCCGGTCGAGATGCCATCGTGGCGATCCGAGGGCTGCACGGCCGCCATCACTTCACGCTGATGTGCGCGGACTTCGCCCAGCTGGGGGCCTTCGTCCAGATCAGCAACGCGGTGTTCCGCGCGGTCAAGGCCGCCACACCCGGTCCATACACGTTCATTCTCCCCGCCACCGCCGAGGTGCCGCGGCGACTGATGCACCCGAAGAAGCGCACCGTGGGTGTCCGGATCAGCGCCGACACGCTGGTTCAGGCGCTGTTGTCCGAGTTGGGCGAGCCCATGCTGACCACGACGCTGATCCTGCCGGGGCAGGAAGAGCCGATGACCGACGGGTGGCAGGTGGCGGAGGAGCTGGGGCATCGGGTGGACATCGTGATCGACACCGGCGAGTGCGGGGCGGAGCCCACGACGATCGTCGACCTCAGCAGCGGGGTGGCGGAGGTGCTCCGGTACGGCGCCGGGGATCCGTCTCGGTTCGAGGTGGACTGATGACCGCGGTGGAACCGGGCTCAACGTGAAACCGCCTGGTCGGCGGAAGCGGCCGGCCAGGCGGTGACGTTGATCCCCACCCGGACCAGAGAGCGGATCATCGGGTCCGGGCGAGGGGCTTGTGGGGGTGGCGGCCGGCGGGATCGGCGGGGATTCGCGGATCCTGGGCGCGCGGTGGTGCGAGGGGCGGGCCCAACAGGCTGTATGGGCCCCGCGAGCGGGCACGGACGTGGGTCAGGACGCGTCGACCACGGTGAGGATCGGCCAGGCAGCCGGGGAGAAGACCGTCCGGTCGACCACGTCGTCCTCCTCGGCGGCCTCCCGGTGCGCGACAAGCAGCGCGCTTGTCGCACTGTCCCGGGCCACCGCCTTGGCCAGGGCCAGGGCCACGGCCCTGCGACCGGTGTGGGTCCGATCGAAACCGGGGGTGTCCGGAGTGGTGGTCTCTCCGATCAGTCCGTCCTCGATGACGAAGTAGCGGGGGTTGTTGCGGCGCGGGTCGTGGATGGACAGGTTGAGAACGCGGACTCGGCTGCCGTCCGGTGCCTGGAACTCGATGCGCACATGTCCTCCTGTCCTCAGATGTCCGGCGGTGCGAGCCGTTCGTGTCGCAGCTACCCAAGGGTGAAGCCTTCGGGTGTTGCGGTCACGTTGCATCACTCATCGACCCGCCACCCGCGGACCTGAGCCGAAGACGTTCGGACCTCGAGCGAATTCCACGTCGCGGCGGTGTGATTCGCGGAGCCGACGGTCCCGTTGACACCCCCGCGCGGGGGGTCCGCGGGTCTCGAGGCCAGCTCAGCGACGGGGAATGCCGCCAGGATGAAGGCGCCGGGGCCGCGCCCTGCTCGTGACATAAATCCGTCGAACGCGGCGCGACCTCTACCATCGGGTCATGGTCGGGCACGAGGGACGGGTTCAGGGGTCCCCGCTGGAGCGGAAGGTGCTGCGCGACACCGTCTACGACCAGCTGTTCCGGATGCTGGTGGACGGCAGCCTCCGGCCGGGCACGAGCCTCTCGATCGATGGTCTGGCCCGGGACCTGTGCGTGTCCCCCACCCCGGTGCGCGAGGCCCTGGTCCACCTGGAGCACACCGGCCTGGTGCGCCGCGCGGCCCTGCGTGGCTATACGGCTGCCGACCCCCTGACGGCGAAAGAGCTCCGTGACCTGGTCGCGGCGCGTCGATTGCTCGAGGGGGCCGCGCTCCGCGCCGCCGTGGACCGGCCCGATCCGCAGTCCGGTGAAGGTATGCCCATCGCCCAGCAACTGGCCGACGCGCTGGCCGAGCAGCGCCGCGCCTACGGCGAGGTCACTCGGCACGGCTCGCTGTGCCCGCCCGCACCTCTGTACGCCTACCTCGTCAGTGAATGGGAGTTCCATCGGGTCCTGGTCGTCCAAGGCGGCAACCCCTATCTCGCCCGCATGCTCGACCTGCTGGCGGGCGAGATGTACCGGATGCGGCGTCGGCCGGACGGCCGGCCGTTCGACGCGACCGAGTCCATCGCCGAGCACTCCGCCATCGTGAGGGCCGTCGCGAGCGGTCGGCCGGGGAGCGCCGAGGAGGCGCTCGCGACCCATCTGGACGGGCTCCTGGCCCGTTCGCTGGCGCGCTTGCCGCGCGAAAACAGCTGATCACCAAAGGAACTCGTTGCCTCGACGCGAGTGGCGCGGACAGGTGGCACCCAGGTCCGGGGCGTATCGTGATCGGTGAACACCAGAAGACGACCTGGTGACGACTTGGGTCAGCGGCATGGGTAACGGCCCTGCGTTGGCGACATGGCTAGCGACATCGAGAGGGCCGCCGCGAGGCTGCTCTCTCCGCGCGGGGGACGACGGCAGGAGAGTTCGTGAGTGGATCCGAGGGTGGGCGCGTCGCGGTGCAGGCAGCGAGTGACGCGACACCCGCGCGCGGCCGCAGCCCGCTGCGTCGGGCGCTCACCTGGGGCGTCGGGATCGCGATGGCGCTGGTCCTGGCCCTCCTCGGCTACGTGGCCTTCGAATACGTGAGCCTCGACCGTGGCTTGCAGCGCTCCGGCGTGCTGGGCGACCGGGCCGGCGGCGGTGGCTCGGACACCAACATGCTGCTGATGGGCCTCGACAGCCGGCTCGACCTGCGCGGCAATCCGCTGCCGGACGACATGTACAAGGCCATGCACACCGGCAATTCCACGATCGGCGGGATGAACGCCAACGTCCTGATGTTCGTGCACATCCCGTCCGACGGGAGCTCGGCGACGGTGATCCAGATCCCCCGGGACAACTTCGTATCCTTCCCCGGCTGCCCGGGCGGCCGCTGCGACGGCAAGATCAAGGAGGCGTACGACAAGGCGTTCGAGGCCGAGCAGGCCCGGTTGGCCTCCGACGCCACGCGCACGGAGGAGGAGAAGCACACCCTCGCCCGGGAGGCGGGCCGCGCCGAGCAGATCGAGACCGTCGAGGCATTCCTCGGCAACGGTATCCGGATCAACCATTTCGTCGAAGTCACGATGGTGGCCTTCTACCAGCTCGCGCAGGTCGTGCAGCCGATCGCTGTGTGCCTCAAGAACGACACAAAGGATCGCTTCTCGGGCGCGGACTTCCGCGCGGGTCGCCAGGAGATCAGCGCCGAGCAGGCGGTGGCCTTCGTGCGTCAGCGACGCGACGAGCTCGTCGCCGGCCCGGACTTCACCGACCTGGACCGGGAGCGCCGCCAGCAGGCGTTCATCGCCTCGCTCGCGCACCAGCTGCGCCAGAAGGGCACCTTTGCCAACCCGCGGACGCTCAACGACCTGGTCGGCGTGGCCAAGGAGAACATCGCGGTGGACGCCGACCTCGACCTGATCACGCTCGCCCAGCAGGCGTCGGCCCTCAGCAACGGGAACGTGACCTTCTACACGCTGCCGATCAAGGGGTACTTCACGGACAAGTACGGGGGCGCCTCCAACGAGATCGACCTCCCCGTCCTCCAGGCCACCGTGCGCCGGCTGCTCTCCCAGCCGAGCGAGCCGAGTCCGACCACGAGCGCCTCGCCCAAGCCGAGCGTCTCGGTGGTCAATGGCTCCGGCGTGGACGGGGCCGCGACGCTGCTCTTGAACGGGCTTGCGACGGCAGGGTTCCCGCGCGGTGAGGCGACTACCGCCCCGACCTTGCGGCCCCGGACCGTGGTGGCCCACCCGCCCGGTCAGGAGGGCCCGGGCGCCGACCTCGCGGCGATGCTCGGCCCCGGTGTCACCTCGGTGGAGGATCTCGAGGTGCCCGCCGGTACCCTGCAGGTGACGCTCGGGCAGGGCTACCAGATCCCGGCCTCGCTGGGTGGGGCCCCCGTCCCTGGGGCCACTCCCGGGGGCACCGCCACGGCGACCACCCCGGCGGCGCCGCTCACCCCCACGCAGGTCGGCGAGGGAGGCTCCGACGAGGACACCTCGTCGTCCACCCTGACGGCGCTCTCCGGCGGTGGCATCCCCTGCGTCAAGTGAGCCATCCGCCACCGGAGCACGAGGAACGACGAATGACCCGCATTGCCTACCAGGGCGAGCCCGGCTGCAACGGGCACCTGGCCTGCCGCGAGATGTACCCCACCTGGGAGGCCGTGCCCTGCGCGAGCTTCGAGGATGCCTTCGCGGAGGTGAGCTCGGGCGCCGCCGCTCGCGCGATGATCCCGATCGACAACTCGCTCGCGGGACGGGTCGCGGACATCCATACGCTGCTGCCCACGGCCGGACTGCACATCGTGGGGGAGCACTTCCTGCGGATCCGCTTCGAGCTCCTCGGCATCCCCGGGGCCACCATCGGGGGCGCCCGCACGGTCCACAGCCACATCCACGCTCTCGGGCAGTGCCGCACCCTCATCCGCGCTCACGGGCTGACCCCGGTCATCGCCGGCGACACGGCCGGGTCCGCGCGCGAGGTGCGGGACTGGGCCGACCCGACGCGGCTGTCGATCGCGCCGCGCGGGGCGGCGGAGCTGTATGGCTTGCAGGTGCTCGCCTCGGATGTGGAGGACGACCCCACCAACACGACGCGCTTCATCGTGCTCGCGCCGCAGGGCCCGGTCCCGACCCGGGAAGAGCTGCCGGGGCCGGTGATGACCAGCTTCGTCTTCCGGGTCCGCAACATCCCCTCCGCGCTCTACAAGGCGCTCGGGGGGTTCGCCACCAACGGGGTCAACATGACCCGGCTGGAGAGCTACATGGTGGGCGAGGAGTTCGCCTCGACGATGTTCATGTCGGACGTCGAGGGACACCCGGAGGACCGCCCGCTGGCGTTGGCGCTGGAGGAGCTGGACTTCTTCACGACGGAATTCCGGATGCTCGGCGTGTATCCCGCGCACGCGCACCGGCGGCGTCCGGGCGTTTTGGACAACGATCCGGAATCGCTGCCGGCCCGGGTCGTCTCAGCACCTTGAGGGGGATCGAAGACCGGACGGCGTCCTGGCCACCAGGGATGTGTCGGCAGGGCGTCGCGCGGGCCTTAACGGGAGGCGAGATCACGGGCACGGGGGCCTGCCCGGCGACGAAGAGTCGGCGAGGTCGACACCGCAAGGTGGCATGCGTCGGAGGATGACCGGGGGATTCCTTTTCTCGCGCCGGAGGGCTCCCGGCGCGGGGGTGCGGCCACTAGAGTCCTGGTCATGAGCGCAGACAAGATCGTCATTTTGGATGGTGCCCGCACACCCGTCGGCTCCTTCGGCGGAATCTTCAAGGACGTCCCCGGGTTCGAGCTCGGTGCCGCTGCTGCGAAGGAGGCCCTGAAGCGGTCCGGTGTCGCGGCCGAGGACCTCGGCGAGGTCATCATGGGCTGCATCGGCCAGGTCGGCCCCGACGCCTACAACGCCCGCCGCGTGTCCATCACGGCCGGCATCCCCGAGTCCGTCCCCGCCCTGACCGTCAACCGCCTCTGCGGTTCTGGACTGCAGGCCATCTGGTCCGCCGCCCAGGAGTTGCAGTGGGGCGGCATCGACTTCGCCCTCGCTGGCGGCGACGAGAACATGACTCGTATGCCGTTCCTCGACTTCGGTGCCCGCAACGGCTACAAGCTCGGCGACCGCAA